>NZ_OZ026470.1:928140-1237520 GCF_964019925.1 Spiroplasma endosymbiont of Cantharis nigra | reverse complement strand
CTAAAAATCACCTCAACCTGTTTCTTCAAAAACCAAATCATCTTCAATTTTAATTTTATAAGTTTCTTTATTCAAAGCTTCATCTCATTTAGAATCTAATTCTATTTTATGACTTTTTTTAGATTTTCCTTTTGATTTTTGATGAGCAACTTTTAGATATTCAAATGCTTCTAAAGCTACGCTAAATCCATTTTCAGACATTGTAGATCCAATTTTATAAATATAATTGGGAATTATTTTACCTTTGTTTTTTAGAAATACAAAATCTAATAAACAATTAATTACTCCATTTCTTAATTTATATTTATTTTGTAGAATTTCAATTATTTCATTATGAATTTTATCTAACTCCTTTACACTTCCAGATTTGGAATTTAATAAAGCAAACAAATATTGTTCTGGTTCTATTGTTTCCATTTCAGCTAGCTTTTTATTTTTTTGATTTTGAATATTTAATTTGGCATCAAAATCTGGAATTGTTTCACTAAATTCATCTTTTCTAAAAATAACTTTTGAGGCCTCCTTATAAAATAGTTGACTATCAAATGAATATGTTTCTTTATCATAAATTTTTTTAATAATGTTTTGTATTTCTTGTTGTGTTATATTGTATGACCCAAAAACATCTTCTACTGTTTTTTTTACAATTTTATTATTTTCACTAATTATAAAATCTTCTTTTTCTAATGATTTAATTAACTCCTTATAGTTCAATCCTGTTAACAAAGCATTAGATCTTTTTGGTTTTGCTTTAATCATTTTTTGCTCTTCATTTATGTCTTGTTTAACTTCTCCAAAAACTTCAACAAATTTAGAAGATGTATCTTTATATCCACTTTCCAATGAAACTTCTCCTTCATCTCTAAATGAGAATCTAACAAGTTCATAGTCATCTTTACCAAGTTTAGAAACTAATACACTATTAAAAACCTGATTTTCAAAAAAGCTTGAGGGTTCCAATGGAGAATAAATATTAAATATTATAGTTTTCTTTTCCTTATTTTCTAATGTTCTTAAAAGACCTAAAGCTTCTAATTTTTTAAAATATTTAGGTAAACTTTTTTGAGCAATATCAGTGATCTTTGAAAGTCTAGTATCTGAAAGGTTTATTTTTTTTAATTCATTAAAAATATATGACTCATTAATTAATGAATAGTATAATGAAACCGCTCTAGAACCCATAATTGGTTGATATAAATAAGTTATAATTTTAAGATTTGAATTATCTATCATATTTTTTAAAATCACTTTGTAATTAAAATTATCCATTGCATACCTCTTACACTTGTGCCATATTAATAATAAGAAAAAAAGAAAAAAATGAAATAGATTTAATAATCTTTTAAAAATTGACTATTAAATGTTAATAAAAAATATTAAAAAACACCTTAAATAAAGGTGTTTTAAAAGTTATACACAACTTAATATAGAAATTGGCATTCTTTGCAGAAATAAGTACCTCTTCCATTTACTTTAATTTTCTCAACAATTCTTCCACAATCAAAGCAAGGTTTGCCTTTTCTTGTATGTACTTTTAACTCATTTTGAAATTTTCCATCTATTCCTTGCTCTGGTTGATAGGTATCAATTGTAGATCCCCCTAAATCAATAGATCTTTTAAGTATCTTTTTAGAAGATTCTAAGATTCTTTCATAGTCTTCTAATTTAAGAGAACTAGCTCTTTTTTCAGGATGAATTTTTGAATCAAATAATATTTCATCAGCATATATATTTCCAATTCCTGAGATTTTAGTTTGGTCTAATAAGACTGTTTTAATATGCTTATTTGAACGTGACATTATATCATGTAAATACTGCCCATTTAAAGCGCTATTAAAGGGCTCTGGACCAACCTTATTTATTGGATTTTGACTTTTAAAGGTATTTTTTTCTTGTAAATGAAAAGTACCAAATTTTCTTGTATCACTATATACCATCATTTTATTTTCACTTAACTCAAAAATAGCTTCAACATGTTTTGAATCATATATAGTATCTGAATCAAATACAAATCATTTTCCTTCCATTCTTAAATGGCTTATTAAAACTAGATCTTGTAGTTCAAAAATTATATGTTTTGCAATTCTAGATATATTATCTATTTTTCTACCCTTAAGCTTATTTTCTAAATCTTCTATTGAGATATCTGTTTTAATTAAATTTGGATAAGTTATTTTAACTTTTTTAATAATAAGATTTTTAACTTTACTATTTAAAGTTCTTACTACGGTTTCAACTTCTGGTAATTCTGGCATTGTTTTAACCCTCCTTATTTAAGATTGAATCAATCATTTGCTTGTGAATAATTTATTTCTAATTCAACAAGTGCAGTTCTATTCTTATTTGCTATCATTAATAAATCATTATAGGCTTCTTGCATAGTTTTTAAAACCATGGTTTTAACTTTCTCTAATTCCTGTTTTTTAACTAATAAAATAACCTCATCATGTATTTGAGCTATCATTTTTGATTGTAAATTTTGTGCTTTTAAATTTTTAAATACATTAATCATAGCAACTTTTAAAATATCAGCTGCTGTTCCTTGTATAGGAGCATTAACAGCTGCTCTTTCACCAAATTGCTTAATCATATAATTAGAATTACTTAACTCATAAATATATCTTCTTCTATTTCCTAATGTTTCAACATAACCATTTTCATAGCCAAACTTTATAACTTCTTCTTTGAATTTTAAAATTTGAGGAAATGCTTCGTAATATGCTTTAATATATTCTTTTGCTTGCGGAATAGAAATTTTTAAATCTTTTGCAAGCCCAAAATCACTTAGTCCATAAAGAATTCCAAAATTAAATACTTTAGCAACTCTTCTTTGTTCAGAACTTATTTTTTCATCTTGAGATAACTTAAAAATACTTCTTGCTGCTTCTGAGTGAATATCTCTTTTCATTGAAAAAATTTCAATAAGTTTTTCTTCATTGACTATATCTGCTAAAACCCTTAATTCAATTTGTGAATAGTCAAAACTTAAATATATATTATCTTCTTTAGTTACAAATATTTTTCTAACATTTTTCTGTTCTTCATCTCTTACAGAAATATTTTGAATATTTGGATAACTAGAACTTAGTCTTCCAGTATTTGTAAGTGTTTGATTAAAAATTGTATGAACTTTATTATCTGGATGAATGAACTTTTCAAAACCTTTTAAATAAGTTGAATGCAATTTATTATATTTTCTAAAAGCAATGATTTTTGAAATTACAGGATGCTTATCTTCTAAGTAATCTAGAGTTTCTCTATCCGTACTTCCTTTATTATAATCAGGTAATTTTAGTTTATCAAAGAATAATTCTTTTAATTGTTTGGGTGAAGCAATATTAAAATCATCATCAATATATTCTTTTAATTCTTCTTTTATTTCTAATTCTAAATCAACTAATAATTGTAAAATATTTTTTTCTTGCTTTGCCAATTCATTACGGTCAACTTGAATTCCTTCAAGTTCCATATCAATTAAAACTTTAGCAAATTCAAATTCAATTTTTTCATACAAACTTGTTTGATTATTATCATTTAATAATTTTAAAATTTCCTCTTCATCTTTTTTAATTAATAAAACCTTATTTAGAATATAATCCATTTTAATTTTTTCATCAATTACTTGAGTTTTTTTAACACCCTTACCAAAAACCTCTTCAAATGTTTTTGTTTCAATTGAAGGATCAATCATAATTGTATGTTGATCAAAAGTAGACTTAACATTTGAATTAATAACATAACAAGCAATCATCATATCATAAATAAATAAATCAGGGTTTATTTGATAGCCCATTTTCATTAATGCAATAATAGTTTTTTTAACATCATAAGTTTTAAACTTTGCTTTTTTTAAAAATGCTTGAAACTGTTCATCAATTACAGAATTATTTCAGTTAAAGATATTTATTGTTTCACTTGTGTTAAAAGAATAATAAAAATTACCCTTGGAATTAACTATTGCCATTCCAATAATATCACTTGTATGATAATTATCATTTAATGTCTCTAAATAAATATAATTAGCAGAGTCATTATATTTTGAATCTCATTTATTTAAAACAATATATTCTAGTTTACTTTCCTTAGGCTCTTCACTATTTTTTGAGCTATATTTTTTTAAAAGTGAGTTCATTTCATATTTCACAAAAAAATCTTTAAGTGCTATAAAATTAATTTCTGTTTTATTAAAGTCAATATCATTAAAATCCATATCTTTATAAATTGTTGCAATTTCTTTTGAAAGAAAAGCATCTTCTTTTCCTGAAATTAATTTTAATTGCTTTGCTCCTTTTATCTTTTCAAGATTATTATAAATATTTTCCAAAGTATTAAATTCTTGCAATAGATCCTTTGCAGTTTTTTCTCCTATACCTGCAACACCTTTAATATTATCTGATGAGTCTCCTCTAAGACCTTTATAGTCTATTACTTGTTCTGGAGTTACTCCTCATTTTTCAAAAAGTTTTTCTCTATTATAAACTACAAGTTCACTAGTTCCAATTTGAGGTGATAAGACAAAAGTCTTATCTGATATCAATTGATACATATCTTGGTCACTTGTTAAAATATGAGTTTCTGCATCAATATTACTTTCAAGGGTTTTTGAAATTGATCCAATAATATCATCTGCTTCAAAATTATCTACTTCAAATCATTCAATATTGGCATTTGTTAAAAATTCTCTTACAATAGGAAACTGTAAAACTAATTCAGAGGGAGTCTTAACTCTTCCTGCCTTATAATCTTTTAGTTTATCATGTCTAAAAGTTTTTTTTCCTTTGTCAAATGCAACCTTAACACAAAAATAATCATTTTTTTCAATAATATTCATAAGCATATTAATAAATGAATATACTGCATTTGTTGGTATACCACTTTTTGTTGTTAATGTGGCTCTTCCATAAGAACTATAAAATGCTCTAAAAATTAAAGCATTACCATCAACAAGTAAAAATTTATTTCTCATATTTATCACCATTAATTCTATATAACACAAAGAAACTTATCACTCTTTTTATTATAACTCTTTAACTACCTCAAGTAGTACTGCATTTATTTTATTATTAAAACTTTGTGTTTTAATTTTAACAATTAAATTTTTTCCTAAATTTAATTTGGTTTTTAAACTTTCAAACACTGAAGCAAATACTGTAACAATCATTGAATCTGTTTCATCTGTAATATCAATAAAACCCATTTCATTACCATTTTTATCATTTTTTGTGACAATGTTTTCAATGTTTATAAGAACATCACAAACAATACCACCATCTTTTAAACTATTTAAAGTTCTTAATTTATTATTATTAATAATTTTTTGTCGAATTAATGATAAAGGATGTGAAGATACAAAGAAACCAAGATATTCCTTTTCAAAGCTTACTATTTCTTCTGGTTTATCTTTTCTTTTTTTCAAATCTAATGAAATATTTGGATCATTTAATAAAGTTGCTGTTTCACTTAAATTAAAAATTTGCTCTCTTCTTAAAATTAAGTCTTTTCTAGCAAAACCAAAACAATCAAAAGCTCCAGAATAAACAAGAGCAATATATCTTTGTTCAGTTAGACCATTATCTTTCATATTACCAATAAATAAAAGAATATTTTCAAAGACTTCCTTTTTAGTTTTAAATAGTTTTTTTATATTTTTTAAAAACTCAGGCCCAATATATTTAATTATATTCATAGGAATATTAATCATATTATTATGAAATACATAAATACTATTAGGATTTTTTATTGTTGGAGGATTTACATTAAACCCTGCTTTTTTTACTTCATTTAGATACTGAGCGGTTTTTATCTCATTTCTAATAGATCCATTTAATAATGAGCAATAGAAGGATGCTTTATAATTTGCTTTTAAATATGCCATTCAATAACTTATTAACGAATAGGCAATTGCATGAGATTTATTAAAACCATATAGGGCAAATTTTTCAATATAATTTCAAATCTCATCTGCCTTATTTTTTGCATAACCATTTTTTATGGATTCATTAATGAACTCCTCTTGGAAATCCTTCATTAAATTTTTGTCTTTTTTACCAATTGCTCTTCTTACAATATCAGCCTTACTCAAACTCATTTTTGCAACTCTCTGTAGCATTTGCATAATTTGTTCTTGATATACTATTATTCCAAAAGTTGATTGTAAAATATCTTCAATATTTTTATCCATTAATGAGTTTGTAAATCCATTATTTTTTCTTTCAATAAATAATGGAATATTATCTTGGGGACCTGGTCTATATAAGGCACTTGTTAATGCTATGTCCTCTATTGAATCAACTTTCATTTTTACCAACACATCAGTCATTCCAGCAGATTCCAATTGAAATATTCCACTAGTATCTCCAGCTCTTAGTAAGTTAAAAGTATTTTTATCATCTAGAGGAATATCTTCTAATTTAATATTTACTTTATCAATCATTTTAATATTTTTAACTATTTCTTGTATAATTGATAAATTTCTTAATCCTAAAATATCAGTTTTAATTAAACCAATCTCTTCTAAATAATTCATAGAGAATTGTGTTTGAGAAATACCATTAATACCTATCTTTGTTGGAACAACTTTATATAACTCTGTATCAGAAAAAACTACTCCAGCAGCATGTGTACCTGTTTGTCTTGGTAAACCTATAATTTTCTCACTAATTTCAAAAATTTGCGGATACTTATCTTTGTACTTCTTTAAAATCTCACTGTCCTTTAAAGCTAAACTTAAATCTTTAACATTTTTTTCATTTATTTGTTTACTCATGTGGTTTATATCATTAATAGGTATGTCAAAAACTCTTCCACAATCTCTTAAAGCATTTTTAATGCCTATAGTTTGAAATGTAGTTATTGTTGCAAAATTATCTTTTCCATATTTATTAAATAGATACTCTAGAATTTCTTCTCTTCTATCATCTTGGAAATCTAAATCTATATCAGGAAGTGTAACTCTTTCAATATTTAAAAATCTTTCAAAAAGCAATCCTCATTCTATAGGGTCTAACTTTGTAATTTTTAAAAGAAATGAAACTAAGCTTCCTGCAGCAGATCCCCTTCCTGGACCGTATAATATTTCCAATCTTATTGCTTCACAAATCATATCATGAACAATTAAAAAGTAATCTTCAAAGCCCATCTTATTTATAATATCCAATTCATATTTTAATCTTTCTTGATATAAATTTTTATTTAAATCTTTTTTAAACTCTAAATACTCTTCTAAATACTCTTCACAAATAATTTGTAAATAGTTTTTTGATGGCATTTTTTTACTATTTGGATACTTCAAAAAATGCTTTTCAAAAATAAAAATATTATCAAAATCAATTTGTGAACAAATTTTTATTAAATTATTTTGATGAGTTTCTATGTTTATATAATTCGCTATTAAATCTTTTGAGAAATAAAAATTCCTATCTATATTTTCCAATTCTGAAATTAATTTTCCTTCAGAGATAGCTTGCAATGTCTTATAAACTGAAAATTCATTTTCATTTAAAAAGTTAATTGGATTTGCAAAAACTGTATTATTTTTTTTTGAAAAATAATTATAATTTTGTTTATCTATTCCAATAAAAAAATTATCACTATTTAATATTTTATTAAATTTATCAAGATAATTATCAACATTTTCAATTGAAAAAATTGCTATAACAATTACATCATTAGAAATTTTATTTCAAAAGAAATTCTCTAATTTTTCTAAGTCAAGTTTTTCATTTTCATTAATATACGAACTTATATGACTTATTTCTTGATATCCCTTATTATTTTTTGCATAAATTAGAGTTGTTCCAAAAGATAAATCGATACTTAATCCCAAAATTGGATTAATTCCTACATGTTTTGCCTTTTCGTAGAATTCAGCTGCGCCATACATAGTTTTTTTATCAGCATAGAAACCATAATTTAGATTATTTGCTTTTAAAAAACTTAAATAATCTTCAATTTTTATTGTTGAATTCAAAAAATTATAACAACTATGAATATTAAGTAAATTTAAGTATTCCATATCAACTGAGCCTCACTTTCTTTTATTTTACATTATTAACAAAAAAACACCATTTATTAAAATAGTGTTATGCTTTTTTCTTATTAAAATCTTCCACGATAATATCATATGCATTATTAATTTTTGTCATTTCAGCTTGCGCTTCTAAATTGCCTGGATTTTTATCTGGATGATACTTTTTGGCTAATTCAATATATCTTTTTTTAACGTCTTTTAATGGAGTACCTTTTTGTAAACCCAATGCTTGATAAGCCTGATTAATTAAAGATTCCCCCTGATAAAAATCAGTATGGGATTGTGATTGATCAAAGCCTTGTTCCCTTGTTTCATCATCAAAATAACGACTTTGCTTATTATTTCTATTATTTTGATTTGGTCCGCCCCTTCGTCTTTTTTTGCTAAATAACATATCAATAAGTAGTACAATAAAAATAAAATTAATTATTCTTCAAAGTAATCTAAATAAATCATCCATATAACTCACTCTTCTCTAAGTAATAACAAATCAAACAATTAATAATGTTATTATTAATAATATTATTATATATGCTGTAATTTTATAAATTAAATAATTTGTTTTTCTTTTTTTATTCTTAACATTATTCTCATTTTTTTTATTAATAGATGTGGTACTTTCAATTTCTGAAATTGTTAATGAAGAATCTTTATAATTTTCAATTGCAAATTCTTGATTAATTCCTATAGTTTCACTGTTTATAACACTGCCATTAAAAACTCCAAATTTATTATTTTCTGACTTCTTTTTAGTTTTTTTCTTTTTCACATAATTCACCATCTTTTCATATATATGTTTTTATTAAATTCTCTAATGTATAGTCAATAAGCTCATCTAAAAGTAAATTTTCTTCTTGTTTTTGAGCTATAAAAGATTTAGGTTTTGTTACTGGATTTTTTGGAACATACATTGAACATACATCATCAAAAGGTAAGATAGATATATCATATGTATCAATTTTTTTTGATATTTCAATTATTTCTTCTTTATCGCATGTTAATACTGGCCTTAAAATTGGCAACTTTGAAACCTCATTAATAACATTAATTGATTCAATCGTTTGACTTGCTACTTGCCCCAAAGACTCTCCTGTTATAATTGCATTTGCTTTAATTAAATCACATAACTTATTTGCTATTCTAATAAAAATTCTTCTCATAATTGTAATTCTGTAAGACTCTTCTTTTATATGCATTAATTCTTTTAAAATAATTGAAAAATCACAAATATAAAGTGAGAAATTACTTTGATTATACTTCTCTATCTTACTTGTTAATTGAAAAACTTTATCCAGTGCCTCTTTTGAAGTATGAGGTGGCGTCATAAAATGTAAGAAATCAACTTGCATACCTCTTTTTAAAGTTAAATAACTAGCTACTGGTGAATCAATTCCACCACTTAGAAGAGATAATCCTTTACCACTAACCCCTACAGGTAAACCCTTTGATGCATTTATTCTTGAAGTAAATATAAAAGCACCATTATGTTTTATAATAACTGTTATTTTTAATTGTGGATTATGAACATTGACACTAATATTTTGATTGTTTTTAAGTATATTAACTGCTATTTTTGTTTTTAAATCTTGTGAGCTTATTTGAAAGCTTTTATCTTTTCTTTCAACTTCAACTTTAAATGTTCCTTTATGTTGACTTGCCACTTCTAAACATCTTTGTAAAATTAAATCCAAATCTTTTTCAACAATTTCTACAATCGATAAAGAATATATACCAAAAATATTTTGTAATATATTACAAATTTCTTCTAACTTATTTTCATCTTTAATTTCTAATACTAAACTATTATGATCTTTTTTATAAAAAATAATATCTTTATACTTTTTTAGCTTATATTTTATATTTTGAATTAATTTGCTAATAAAAGCATTTCTATTATTTCCCTTTAGCGTTAATTCTCCATATCTGATTAAAATGTTTTTCATTTATTACCTCTATAATTTATCTTCTGTAGTTTTCCTTAATTTTTAATAATGTTTTTAAAGAATAACCTATTAATTGATCAAGTTGTCTTGTTTTAAATAATCCTTCACAATCAAAAATAATTTTTTCAATTCCTTCAATTTTTCCTACATATCTTTCCAGATATATAATAATTTCTTGGGAAATATAGTCTAAGAAAATTGTATCATTTAAATCTCTTGCAATAAAAAGTGTTTCTTGATTACACATTTCAACTTCATTTGATACTGCTGAGCGATCTTCTAAAGTTGATATTTTCTTTAATTTATCTGTAGAGATTTTTTGTAATTTTGCATGAATTTCTTGAATTGGTAAAATAAATTTCTCTAATTCTTTAATTGATTTATATTGATTTATTTTAACATCTAATTGATTCAAAATTGATTGAACAAAAATTATTTGATTCTCTAATGAGTCAATATTTGTACTTTTACTTTCAACTATTTTTGCAGATCTTTCCAAAGCAGTCATATCTTTTAATGATTGATCCATAAGTTCCAACATTTGAGTTTTAATATCAGTTAAGATTACTTCATTACCACTATTTGTTCCTAAATCAATTTGAGAAAATAGTAAATCTGCTCTTGTTTTTGTTTTTCTAAAAGATGATTTTGCATTCTCAAACTCACTTCTTTCTTTTGAAATTTGCTTTGATATCCCCTCAACTTTTACAAAATCTCTTTCAATATATCTTGATGATTGGTCAATTCTATCAAACTTGTTTCTAATTTCTGGAGTTCTAACTTCAAAAAATGATTTTAAATTATCTTCATTTTCAACTGCACTTTTAAAAACTGCAATTTGATTAAAAACTTCTTTTAAAGTTCTATTTGCCTTTTTGAACTGTAATTTTTTTAATTCATTATTTATTTTAATTCTTAACTTATCAACTTGATTTTCAAGTTCAGCATACTTAATTGCATTTCTAGGTAATTTTCTTTCCACTGGTCCAAATGTAATATGTTTATTTTTTAAACTTATCATTAGTTCAGGGATTACAGTAGTAATTGTTGAAATTACATAAGGAATTGAGTCTAAAAGCTCAATTAAAAAAACTAGTGCTTGATCAATTTTTAATAAATAATCTCAACTTTCCTTATATTTACCTTCATCTAATTTTAAATAGAAATCCTCAAAAAGTTCATCAATTTGTTCAATTGTATTTTTTAGTTTTTCTTCATCAATTGCAACATCTTTAAATGTTGTCATTATAACCTCATCTTTTAATATTCTGAATAACTCTTTTTGGAATGTTATTGAATCTCTTTGAATAAATTCAATTTCAAGATAGTTCATAATATCAATAAAAATATCATGAACGTTCTTATTAATGTTTGTTACTCTTGAGTATATCGCTTCAAATTTTTTAACATTTTTTAAGTTAGGTAAAGTATTCTTTTTATCTTCTAATAATGAAACAAAATCAACAAATATTTTTTGTAACTCTTTTTCAAATAAAATTTCATACTTTGTTCTTCAAATCATTAGTTCCTTTTCAAAACTACCTGTTTCGTCAAATATTATTGAGATTCTATTTAAACGATATTTTAGAGGTGATTTTTTCAAATCATCAATTAAATCAATTGTTTTAGCTGCAATTTGAAGTATTTTTTTATAAATACTTAGTAAAATAAGGATAATTATCGTTGTAATAAGGCAAGCAAAAAAAATACATAAAGCAGATATGTATATTGGATTCTTAAATATTTGATCAATATCCCATAATATTTTCATATAATACTTCCTTAGAATTAATTTCATTATATCATATACATAAATCTTGTTGTTTTTTTTAAAATATCTTATTTTTTACTCCTTATTTAAGATATAATTATTTTTGGTTAATCTGCAATTAAGCACTGCAAAATAATTAGTCTATAACTTATTAAAAGTAACCCCTGCAGATGAAGGGCGAAATATAGACTTCCTTTGCTGGAGTTTAACTTTAGTTAGGATTTTCCAAAATAGTATAATAAATAATAAAAAAATAGAAAATTAAGAGGATTTAAAGTATGTCAAGATATACAGGCTCTACATTTAAAAAAGCTAGAAGATATGGATTTTCTATCTTAGAAACAGGAAAAGAGTTCTCAAAAGGGAAAAAAAGAACTACAGCACCTGGTCAACATGGAGCAAGAAGAACTAAACTATCAGGTTATGGTCAACAAATGCAAGAAAAGCAAAAAGTGAAATTTATGTATGGATTAACTGAAAGACAATTCAGAAACACTTATGCAAGAGCTAAAAAAATTAAAGGAATTACAGGTACAATTTTCTTACAACAATTAGAATCAAGATTAGATAATGTAATTTACAGAATGGGATTATCATTAACAAGACAAGGAGCAAGACAATTAGTTTCTCACGGACATATCTTAGTTAATGGAAAAAAATTGGATATTCCTTCTTACTCAGTTAAAATTGGAGATATTATTTCTGTTAAAGAAAAAATGCAAAAAAATGACAAAATTGTTGAGGCATTAGCATCAAATGTATCAACTGTTGAATTTGTAAAATTTGATAAAGCAAAATTAACTGGATCACTATTAAGATTACCAGAAAGAAAAGAATTAAACCAAGAAATTAATGAGGCATTAATTGTTGAATGATACAACCGTTTAATTAAATAATATAAAAACCCCTTAATTGTGATTAAGGGGTTTTTATATAGATAATAATTTAATATTAAAATTAACTTTTTTAAGTTATAAAATAAAGCAATTTTTTTGATGTCTAATATTTAATATTAAAAGTTGCTTCACCCGATCATCTTTGTGTAAAACTTGCATCTTTAATATTAGATGATTGAGCTTCCATAACATTTACAAATTGAATAATAGTTTCACCTTTTTCATTTTTATATTGAGATACTCCAGAGAATGTTCTTGCTATTAAATAAGTTGGAGCAATTCCCCCTCCACCAGCTTTTTTATTTATTCTATTATCTGTAGCAACAGTTTTAGCTCCTGCAATACCAGTAACCTTTTTCTGAGTGACTGAATATTGATAATTTTTATCATAAATTGTATTTGATGCTCTATAAATTCCAAACTCTACACTTGAATCAGCAGTCCCTTCAGTTCAAGATAGACTTTTAACTGGTGTTGTTGTAAACCCAATATTTTTTTCAATTACAAAATAGTTATCTGAATAACTAGTTGTTACAATTCTCAATTCTCTATTCATATCAACAGATATTGAAGAAGAATTTGGAACTGTAAAAGTAATCACTACGCTACTTGTTGGATCATAAATTGAACTATCATCTTTAGGTAAAATAATAGCATCTGTTGTTGTAATTTGAGTTACATTTATTTCATCTAAAATAACATTTGGGTTTTTTTCCTTTAAAACTTTAAGTATTGTAGAAGTTTTATTATCATTTAACATCCCCAAATTTCTTTTAGTTATGTGATTTGTAAGTGGTATTAAATGTTGATTTTCCTTATTTATTAATTTAACATTAAATCTCATCGCACCAATAAAATCAGGATTATTTGGTTTTGCTAAAATTGTAGCATTTTCATATTCCACAACCATGCCAACATTTGGTTTTGTTAAATCAATATTCTTAAATTCTCACATATTAGGGTTTGATGAATAAGAAAAATATACATCAATTAATTCTGGTATTTCGGGATTTTCAATCATTAATGTCAATAGTATTTCTTCACCAATAGATTTTGAATCTGAGGATACCAAATTTAAATTAACTGTAATATCTGTTGGTTTAAAAATAGTAATGTTCGTTTTAGCATAAGCTTCATTCTTTAAAATTAAATTATTATCTAGATTGTTAATAGATTTTAAATAATTTTCACTATTTTTAGAAATCGGAGTTTGTAAAATCGCTCCAGCTCCAAAAAATGAAATTCCCACTAAACTTAATAAATATTTCATGCTTATCTCCTTTTTTCATAACCCACCCATAAAAATCCACCTACATTAATATTTTATATTAATGTAAATAAAATGACAATTTCAATTAAAAGCAAATTAATAAAAAAAATTATCTATAAGTAGATAATTTTTTATTCTCTAATCACTTTATTAGTAGCAAGATTTACAATTTTTGATGGTTTGGAATTTAGTTCACCATCTCAAAATATCTCACTAATTTGTATATTAAATAATTCTAATTCTTCTCTCTTAGTTAAAAATTTATTTCCCGAATAGTTAACACTTGTTGAAAAAATTAAACCTACTCTATTTATTATTTTCTTTAAATCTTTTCTTTTGACTTTTCTAAAAGCCATCGGACCAAATTTAGAATTAATAATTTGAGTTATTGGTAACTTCTCATTACTATTTTTTTTAAAAGTTTTATCAATTTTTACAATTTTTTTTAACTGACTAAATCTTGAGAATAGAATAATTAATTTTTTTGAAGACTCTGAATTTTTAATTGAATTAATTTTTTTTTCATTTTCTTCACTATAAAGAGCACTAATTCCATATATGGTGTCTGTTGGTAAAATAACTATTTTGTTTTTATTTAAAAGGTTTATAGCTAATTCAATATTTTTATTACTTAACATTATTTTCTCTTTCTTTGATAATTATAAACAGAGTTCAATACTACTGATTGAGGTGCTCATTTTGTAAGGAATTTAGCAAACTTATTACTTCTACCTGTTATGATATAATTTTTTCTTTTAGCTTTTAGTCCTGCATATAAACTTTTTTTTGCATACACACTTGTTTTCATAACTTTAATTGTTGACTTATAATTTGCCTCTTTTTGGTTACTACTTCTATTTCAAAAGTCAGTTTTTAAAGGTCCCGGACATAAAGTGATAACTCTAACTTTAGATTTGGCTCTTTTCAGTTCCGTATTAATTGCTACTCCCAAACTTCAAACGTAAGCCTTTGAAGCATAATAACTTGAAAAAACTGGAGCTGGAGTAAATGCTGCCATAGAACCTATATTAAATATTCTACCCTTGTTATTTTTTTGAAATTCTTGAGCATATAGTTTAGTAATTATATGTAGAGTTTTAATATTTAAGTCTATCATATTTAGTTCTTGCTCTAAATCAGTTTCTTCAAAAAAACCTCAAACACCATAACCGGCATTATTAATTACAATTTCAATGTCAAAATTTTTAGTTTTTTCAAAAAGTTTATAAGAGTTTTTAATATTACTTAGATCTATATCTCAAGCTTCCACTTTTAATTCCAAATACTTATCTTGAAGTTCCTTAAGAGAACTTGTATCTCTTGCCACACCAATAATGTTATAACCCAACATAAGTAGTTCTTCACAATATGCATAACCAAGTCCCTTACTTGCTCCCGTTACTATAGCATATGAATTTTTATTCTGGTTTTTCTTCATTTTTTTTCTCCATTGAACTATCAAATAAAACCTTTTTATTTGCTTTTATATATATAAAAGCAGAAATAATTGAAAGAAGTGTAGTTAAGTACATTGGTATTATAACAACTTGGTTTACTCAACCATACTCTCCCATTCCATCTCAACATTGAATGCCCAAGAAAAATAAAATTGATAAACCTAACATTTCAGCTGTTGCTCTAATTCTTCCCATTTGATTTGCAGCCATTACCACTGCAGAATTTGCTAATACTTGTCTTACAACATCAATTATAAAATCTCTACATATTAAAATAACACACATCCAAATTGGAATTATTTTAAAACAAGCAAATATAATTAAAATTGCATTAGTTAAAAGTTTATCTGCAATTGAGTCAAAAAACTTACCAAAATTTGTAACCATATTATATTTTCTAGCTACATACCCATCCAACATATCTGTTAAACTAGCTATAATAAATAATATTCCTGCAATTAGATATGTTAATGTTAGGCTATAATTTCCAATACTAATAACAGTTAATTTTAGTGCAGGCACTCCACTATAAATAGACTCTACTGGAGTTAACAGTAGCAAGGTAACTATTAAGGGAATTAAAAGTATTCTAACTAATGTAATTTTATTTGCTAAATTCATAAAGAACCTCTTTTCATTCTTTCTTATTATAATACAACACTAATAACTAACCTATGAATATTTAAATATTTAAATATTCATATATGATAAAATATTATAAATGAGGAATTTTATGGCAAATTTCATAGATGAAAAATTATACATTGCTTTGGACGAAAGCGGAAAATTAAATAAAAATGACATAGCTAACTACTTTATTGTCGGTGGTTTTTTATATTCTGATAAAGACCTTGTTAAGACGAAAATCCGTCTAATTGAAAATGAGATTAAGAATAAATATAATATTCCAAAAAACTTTGAGTTAAAAGGAAACAAATCTGATGAGCTAGCAATGGTAGATTTTATAAATAGAATATTTGAAGAAATTGGTGATCTTATCTATCCCATTTTTTCTGTTGTTTCTAGAAAAGAACTTAGTGAACATTTTACTGTTAATGAGATGTTAGCATATGATTTTTTTGTTAACAATTTAGTACATTTTAATTCAAAATTATTCTCTTTTGAAGAAAAATGTAAAAGAATTTTTATTCTAATGGATGAAAGAAATTTAAAGAAGACTGAATATAATCAGTTAGAAAATCTTTTGAAAACTAATTATATTGAAAAACCATATACTATAAATACCTACTACCTTTCAAGTAAGCTAACTGATGTTATTAGACTAGCTGATATTCTAGATCATGTAGTTTATACTTTTTATAACAATCCCAACTCTGAAAAGAATGAGTTATTTCAAACAAAAATAAAAAAAGAATATCTTGAAAGAATCAAAAATGGAACCATTTATTATCCATTTAAAAAATCTTATTTCAAAAAAATACATGAAATGAATAAAAATAAAAAAACTGATATATAGAAATATCAGTTTTTTTAAATATTAACTTTTAAGTTACTAAAACCACTTTGAGATATTACATTTGAAAATATTTCAACGTTTACTATTAAACCCATATATTCAGCATTTGCTGAAGATAATTTAACAATATCATGTACTCATCCGTATTCATCAACAAGAGCATTATAATCAATGAAGTAATCTAATCTTTTTATTTCATCTTGTTTTATTAAAACTTCTCTTGCTAAAACAACAATATCATTAATATTTTCACAAGGAATTATTCTTTTAAAACAATTTAAAAGTTCTTCTACTTTTAAATTATCTAAAAATCTTGAAGGTAAATTTTCATACTTATTTAAGACTCTTTGACAATTTGAAGTCAATTTTCTTACAACAAATTTTTCATTTAGATCAATTAAATCTACATCAGATTGTGAGTGTTTCAAAAAATTTAAATCTGTAAATGATTCTTTAACTTTTTTAAAAGCTTCAAAAGCAGATGATAATAAAATTTCTGTACTTGCATAAAGTTTATGATCAACATTTGGTCTTGTCAAAATTTCCTGATTTTCTTGTCTTAAAGCATTTACTTCAAAAATAATTGAATCAACTAATTCTAAACTTTCAGTAGTAATTTTATCTACTAATTCCTTTGATCCTAGTTTTATACTTTTATTATTTACTTTTATACTTTTAAAACATTCTTCATTAAAGTAATTTAAAATCTCTTCTAAAGTTTTTTTCAAGATTAAATTAAAATTCATAATTAAGCACTCCTATAAAATTTCTATAACTATATATTTTTTCTTACCTTTTTTAACAATAATAAAATTATCTATTGTTGCCATTTTTTTATTAACAATAGTATTCTCATCAAATTTATTATTGTTATTAATTCAAATAGCTCCTTCATTAAGTAGTTCTCTTGCCTCTCTCTTTGAAGTTGCTATTTTAGATTCTACTAAAAATTCAGCCATGGTTTTATTATTATTTACTTGTACTTTTTCCATTGAATTAATTATTGATAATAACTCTTCTTTTTCTAAATCAAATATATTACCACTAAATAGTGCTTGAGTTATTTTTTCAGCTTTCTTTAGACCATCTATTCCATGAACAAAAGTTGTTATTTCCTGAGCTAACTTTTTTTGCATTAATCTTTTAAAAGGTTCTTTTGAGTGTTCCATCTTAACTTTTTCAATTTCTTGTAATGAAACAGTAGTTAGAAATTTAAATAACTTTTCACAGTCTTCATCATCTTGATTAATAAAAAACTGATAAAACTCATATTCACTAGTTTTTGCTTTATCTAATCAGATTGCTCCAGATTCTGTTTTTCCAAACTTTACTCCATCTTTTTTTGTTAAAAGATTCATTGTTATTCCACAAGCCTTTGAATGTTCTCTACCAATTTTACTTGCAATGTAATCTATTCCACTTGTAATATTACCTCATTGATCTGAACCACCAATTTGCATTCAGCAATTATGGTCTTGATATAATTTATAGAAGTCATATCCCTGAAGCATTGTATATGAAAATTCTGTAATACTTAATCCCTTTTCAATTCTAGAAGAGATATTTTCCTTTGCAAGTAAATAAGCTAAATTGAAATCTTTACCAATTTCTCTTAAAAAATCTATAAGAGACATTTTTCCAAGTCAATCATTATTATTTACAATTTTAATATCTGGTATTAAAAAATTTAATTGCTTTTTAATACTATTAACATTTTTTTCTACTTGTTTTAAAGTTAATAAATTTCTTTCTTCACTTTTAAAACTTGGATCTCCAATCATACCAGTTCCCCCACCAAGGATTGCAATTGGACTAAAGCCAAACTCTTTAAATCTTTTTAAATTAATAATTTGAATTAAATGACCTACATGAAGTGAATCAGCTGTAGGGTCAAAACCACAATATAAGCCAGCCCCTTCTTTTTGAGCTTTAATTATCTTTTCCTCATTTGTGTATTGTTTCAATAAGTCCCTTGATTCTAATTCTTTTAAAATACTTTGCATTTTATTTCTCCTTTTTAATTTTTGGTTTTACTTTTACTTTTTTTGAATCCCCAGTTTCATAAACATCATCACTCATACTAATAGATACATCTTTTACTTTTGAATAAACTTCGTCTGCTTTATCAATAATATCAACAGTTATTAAAGCTAGGTCCTTAGCAATTATCTTTACATTATTTGATTTAGAAATTTCTTGTCCAATTTTAACCGTAGTTTGTCCAATCTTTTGAAGTGCTTTAAAGGCTAATTCCTTTGTTTTAGCAGCATCAAGTTCTTCACTAGCTTCTCTAATATTTGAAAGTTTCATTTCAACATTTGCAACAATTTCATCACTTTCATTTCCTTGAGATTTTTCTCAAGTTTCTTCAATTGTATTAATCAATTTTTTTATTTGTGGTCGATACTTTTTTAAATAATCAACAAAGTCAGCTCTAATCTCAACACCTTTTTTTGGAGCTAACATCATTCCAATAAAAACTCATGAGGCAAATCTTAATAGTTTAAACATATCTTAATACCTCCTCATCTAATCTTTTGAATTTGCAAATTCTCTTAATTTATCAACTAACTTATAAACAACATCCTTATTTTTAGTTGCAACTTTAACTCATGATTTAACATTTCTTTTAGCAAAAGCATCAAAAATATCTGCATAATTGGTAACTCTTGCAACTGTATCAACTGTTGCATTTAGCATTTCTGATTTATAAGTTAAATCTTCAAAAAAGTAATCAACTTTTTTTGCTGCAATACCTACTTTTCTTAAAGTAATTATTGTATATAAAGTTAAAATTATTGCTAAAGCTAATAAAATAATTATCATAACTGTTTGTGTTTGTTCTACTGCTGCTGATGCATAAATTAATGTTAAGTTCATATTTAAATCTCCTAATAATTATTAAAATTATATAACACTAACGTGGCTTTTCAAAAATAAATTGACATATAAAAATACTTGATAATAAAAAACTATTCATCATCAAGTATTCCAAGTCTCTCCATTCAATTTTCACTTTTTCTTTTTGAGTTTTCCTTAACTTCCTTTTTAATTTGATTTGTTCAAGTAGCCCTATTTTTATTTCTTAATTCAATAAGTTTTCTTGCTCTTTCAGTTTCTGCATTGTAGGCTTTACTATAGATATGTTTTCTTCTATCTTGAAGAGGTATATTTTGCTCTCTCAAGCCAATTGTATCTATGTTATCGTGAACCTTATCAAAAGCTTTTAAGTATTCTTCTTGCAATTCTACAGTTCTTTCTAATTGCTCTGTATCTTGTTTGAAAATTAAACTACCAATCTTTCTATTAGTTTTAAGAATTAGTCTCGATAATTTTTGTTCTTCTTTTAAAAGTCTCTTTTCAAAAATTTTATTTGATTTATCAAATTCTCTATATTCTGATTGTAAATTTGTAATTGTTTCTTCAATTTCTCTTTGTTGATCATGACTAAAAGGAAGATTTTTTTTCTTTCTTGGTTTTATAATAGCAACTTTTTCTAAATGAGAGCTTTTAGTTTTTCTTTTAGGAACATAAAAATCATTAGCTGTTGATTGTGAACTCATTAATATATTACTATTTTTAATTTCATCAAGTCTCTTTTTTGTTTCTTCAGTTTCATACGTTTTCTTATCTAAAATAAGATCATTACTTTTCTTGTCCATTTAAAATTCACCCTATTTCTTTTTATTTTGAACTCTTCTTGGTTTAATAAGTTCAAGTTCAGGTTTTCTATTTTCTTTAGTACTATTTTTCAACAACTTATCAAATTCCTTTAGTTTTTCTTCAAAAAACTCAGCTTTTTTATTTTGATCTTTAAATTGTTTTGAATCAATTTCTTGAATAGTAAGTTCAATTTCTTCTTCAATGTTTCTAAATTTTGCCTTTTTAATTTCTAACAACTTATTTTTTAATTCCTGTTCCTTAGTAATCTCATATGTATAAGATCTTCTTGGTTCGATTTTAAAAATACTTTTAACAACACGTGGTTCTTTGTCTACTTTCAATTCTTTAACGAATTCTCCAGTTTCAAATTTTGCAGTTTCTCTTTTTTGCTCTTCTCTTCTAATTTGAGTTTCTTGAGATAATCTCCTTACTCTGTCTAATTCACTTTCTACTCCCTTAATTGTTGTATGTTTTGAATAAAATTCTTTTGCTCTATCTGCATAACTAACAGTGCTACTTTTAATTTTTTCAACATCGGTGTAAAGTTCTTCATCTACTCCTCCTGATTTTCTTAAATTCTCAATCTTAAGTAATTTAGCAATTACAGGATCATTTTCGAGTACTTGAGTTTGAATATCTTGTGAGTTTTTTCTTGCTCGATCAATAATTGAACCTAATACCCCATCTGTTTTTTGAGTAGTTACTTGTTTTGCTCCAACAATTTTTCTTAACTCTATTAGCTTATCTCTTACAGCTAAATCTGAGTTATTTGATTGTTCCATATTCGAAGATGCAGAAAAGTTTTTAGAAAGTTTGCGAGCCTCAGGGTCATCTGAAAATAAAGGTTCCATATTCAATAATGGGTCATCATTATAAGTTCAATGATTTGGAGCTCTGTCTTCTTGTTTTTCATTAGAATTTTCAAGTACATTAGTTTTAACTTTAGTTTTTTTCTTTCTAAACAAATTCATAAGAAACCGCTTTCTATACAATATTACCTATATTTTATACTTTTTATCTTGTTTGAAAAGGCATTTTCTCTACCAAATTTAGATTGTTTTTTACCATCAATTAATACAATATCACCTGTAAAGCCAATTTTATTTTTGGTAATAGCGTCTCCTACACCATAAATGTCTACAGGAGCCTTATTTTTTTCAAAATAACTAATTTTATTTTCATCAAATCCTGAAGAAACAATAATTTTTACATCTTGATGACCATTTAAATCTAATTTTTCTCTTAGCATTTTTACTAATGTAGGATTGACTCCATGAAGCTCATTATCCTTTTCTTTTATATTTGCTAATGACTTATCTACTAAATTTGAAGAAGTATCCAATCTTAACGCCGTAATTTCATTTTTAAAGTGATTACAAACCATTATAGAATCATTTATACAATCATTATTATAGTCAACAAGCACAACTAAGTCATTATTAGGAAAAACCTCTTTATAAGCCTTAGTAGCAGCAATCAAATCTCCATTAAATGATGCAATTAATGCATGAGGCATTGTTCCATTTAGAATTGTTTCTTCTTCCAAATACTCAAAAGATGCATATGTTACCAAGTTTTTAATTCCTCCAATTGAAGAAGCATAACCATCAATTTGTTGATTTGTATAATAATCCATTCTATCATTCATATTTAAAACCTTTTTACCATTTGCAGCAATTGAGATATTTCTTGCATTTGTTGCAACAGTAGAAGCTCTTGAAAGAATTCCATCAAAAAGACCTTCAAAATGTGCAAAATCACTATACTTACCTGTTATTTTTAAAACAGGTTCTAGAGAATTTACAATTTCTCCTTCTTCAACAGCTTCAACAATAAGATTTTTAATATTAGATAATTTTAAAATTTCTTTTATTATTTCAATACCACAAATCACTGTGTTTTCTTTTCTTTGAAACCATTGCATTGTAACTAATTGATTAGGTTTAAATTTATTAAGAATCTCTCTAGTTTTTTTAAAATAATCAGCTGAATAGTAATCTTCAAATATTCTTAAATCAATGTTAAACTTATTTTTCATTTAAAACCTCTCAAATTGATTTACCAATATATGAATCATCAACTTCTCATTCCATAATTCCTTCATTATTATATTTCTCATTATCAATTTCTAATTCCTTTGCTGAACATAACATTCCAAATGAGTCAAAACCTTTAAGTTTTCCGGGTTTAATTTGAATTCCATCAGGCATTCAAGAACCAACTGTAGCCAATGTTGTATAAATATTTTTTCTTGCGTTTTTAGCTCCGCAAATAATTTGAATTTCTTTTTTTCCAATATTAACTTTACACTTTGATAGATGAGTTTCAGGAATCTTTTCACATTCAGTTATTTTAGCAATAATAAACTGTCTCTCAAGTTTAAAATCTCCTAAATATTTTTTTAAAATTGGTCTTACTTTTCTTTTTAAGTTCTTATCTTCTAAATAAAATGCTTTATTAGATTTGAAATTAAATATATTGAAACCAACAATTTCTTTATCATGAAATAAAATTGCTGAGTGTAGATCTTTTTCAGTTCTAGTAATTTTTTTATTGCTCAAAATAACACTTATTGTACTAAAATTTTTAATATACTTTATAAATAATTTCATATTAATTACCTGGCTTTTCTATTGGAATAATATCAAAACAATTATATAATATATTAAGTCTTTTATATAGAGGAGGAATTATGAAAATTGCAATTTTAATTGATTCTTCTTGTGGAATAAAGAATACTAAAGATTATAAAGACCTGTATTTAGTTCCACTAATGATCACAAAAGAAGATGGAAAACAAATAGCTGATGATGAAAAATTGAGTACAGATGATTTTTATAAATTAAATGATTCACAACTTTTAAAAACTTCTCAGTCAATTCCAGGTGATGTTATGACAAAATGAGACGAATTATTAAAGGAATATGACCAAGTTGTTTGTTTATTACTTTCAAAAGGTCTTTCAGGACAATTTAATACATTCAGAATGTTTTCTCAAGAAGAAAAATATATAAATAAAATACACGTAATTGACAATAATGGTGTAAGTATCGTTATTAAACGTCAATTAGAATTAGTTCAAACACTAATTCAAGAAGGTAAAACTGGAGAAGAAATTAAAGATATTATTGAAAAATATTATAATGATATACACGGTTATATCATTCCTAAGTCTCTTGTTCAATTAGTTAGAGGTGGCAGAATTAGTAAAGCTGCTGCTGGACTTGCCAAAATATTGAAAATAACTCCAATTCTAAAATACAATGGAGAAATTGATAAGCAAGGTAAAACTAGAACTTTCAAAAAAGCTGTCGAAGAAGCATTAAGATTATTAAAAGTACTTTATCCTGAGAATAAGAAAATAGATATTTCTTTTTCAAGAACCGATGAAGAGACTATCAATCTTGTTAAAAAAATAGTAACAGAAGCCGGTTATGAAATTGGATTATTAGATGATCTAGCAAATACAATTATTTGTCATACTGGTAGAGAAACGTTTGCTTTTATGCCGTTTCAAATATGAGGAGAGAAACTATGAAAATAGCTGTAATTACTGACTCGTCGTGTGGAATTAATGATATAAATAGTATTAAAGATCTTTATCTAGTGCCATTAATGATTACTAAAGAAGATGGAGAACAAATAGCTGATGACGAATCTTTTAAACCAGATGACTTTTATAGTTTAAATGATTCACAGCTATTAAAAACTTCACAATCTATTCCAGGTATAATGATGGAAAAATGAGATGAATTATTAAAGGAATATGACCAAGTTGTATGTCTATTACTTTCAAAAGGCCTTTCAGGACAATATAATACCTGCAAAATGTTATCAAATGAAGATGATTATAAAGGAAAAGTATTTGTAATTGATACAAATGGAGTAAGTATAATTTTAAAAAAACAAGTACATTGAGTTTTACAATTAATTAAAGAAGGAAAAAATGCGCAAGAAATATCTGATTTAATAGAAAAAGCAAATAAGGATTTTAGAGTATTTATCATTCCTAAATCATTAAATCAATTAGTTAGAGGTGGCAGAATTAGTAAGGCGGCGGCTGGACTTGCAAAGTTCTTAAAAATTACACCAATATTAAAATACGATGGAGAAATTGATAAACATGGTAAAACTAGAACTTTCAAAAAAGCAATTGAAGAAGCACTGGCAGCTTTAAAACAATTTAGTACTAAAGATACAATAGATATTTCTTACTCAAGAATTGATGAAGAAACATTAAATATGGTAAAGGAAGCAGCAATAAATTTAGGATTTAAACTTGGCTTTTTAGACGAAATGCCAAATACTATTACTTGTCATACAGGTAGAGAAACATTCGCATTAGGAATATGAAAATAAATAAGGAGAATATATATGAAAATAGGAATATTAGTAGATAGTTCTACTGGTTTCATTCCAGAAGAGCATAATACAAAACTTATAAGGGTAATACCGTTACATTTAATTGTTAACAACAAAGATGATTATTTTGATACACCAGAAGTTATTAAAAAAAATGACTTAATGAAAGTCTTAGCAGGTAATAACCGTACAACAACAAGTCAAGCATCACCAGGAGAATTAATGGAAAAATATGATGAAATGTTAAAAGAATTTGATCATATAATTCATTTAACAATTCCTTCAAACTTATCTGGTATGCATCAAACTGCTGTGATGCTAGCAAATGAAGATGACTATAAAGGAAAAGTTACAATTATTAAACATTTTATTGCAGCTAACTGCGCACAATTATTAGCTTTAAAATTTGAAGAAATGATTTTATCTGGAATTAATGAACCTTCAAAATTTCAAGAAGAAACAGATAAATGAGCTAAAGACTCTTGAACTGCAATCATACCAAGTGATTTAAAAAAATTTGCTGAAGGTGGTCGTGCAAATTCTTTACTAATAGCAATTTTAAAATTTATGAAAACAAAAGTTTCAATTCAATGATTAGAAAAACCTAAAAAAATCGGAATGGGAAGAACTTACAAAGCAGTATTAGATAAAATGACGACTGCTTTAAAAAAAGAAATGAAAAGTGAATATGAATTACTTCTTGTTTCACTAGACGAAATAAATAATAAAATAATTGAACAAATAAAAAATTATTTAAAGGAAAATGAATTTGAGTTTAAGGAAGCTAAAGTACCTACTGTGTTTCCTTGACATGCAGGTATTGATACAATAGCACTTATAGCAATTAAAAAATCATTACTACCTAAAAAAATAAAATAACGTTTTGCATTTAATTAAATGCAAAACGTTATTTTTTTCTTTTATTTGGCAAGGGTAGCAGGACTTGAACCCACGACACTCGGATTTGGAGTCCGATGTTCTACCAACTGAACTATACCCCTATTTAATAAAAAAATACCTAAGATTATTTAGGTATAAATTAGTTTTTTATTTGGCAGGGGTAGCAGGACTTGAACCCACGACACTCGGATTTGAAGTCCGATGTTCTACCAACTGAACTATACCCCTATTTAAAAATACCTTTTAATTATATCATTAAAAAATATTATGTATAAATTCAACATTAAATTATTTACATTTTTTACAGATTCCATGTAGTTCTAATTTAAAATGTTCTAAAGTCATATCCTTATCTTTTAATATTTCAGAGAATCTTAAAAATAGTTCATTTGCTAAGGAAGGACTTTCTAGATCTTCTAACCCTCCACAATTATCACAAAAAATATGCATAAGTTGCGGCGAGATTGCTTCATAAATTATTTGCTTACCGTTAATTGTATTTGCAAATAATAAATGTAATTCCAAAAATAAATCTATATTATTATATATTGACATTACATTTACAGAACCTAAATCATTTTTTACCATGTCAATTACTTCATTAATTGTAAAATGTTTCTTTGAAATTATAATATTTAACATAGACATTCTTACATCAGTAAGTTTTATTTTTTTACTTTTAAAAAGTTCCAAATACTCATTAAGCTTCTTTTCCATAAATTATTTCTTTAATTTCTCAATAATTTCTAAAAGATCGCTTACTTTTTTAATATCTAATAAGTCTTCATCTGAAACAGTAATATTTAATTTTTCCTCTAAAGTAACAATCATATCCATTAAATCAAGTGAGTCTAACCCCATAGATTTGAATTCTGTTTTATTAGTAATTGTACCTTTTGCACCCTTATTTAAAAGTGCTTTTTTAATTTCTTCAAAATAATTCATCTAAATCACCTCTAATAATTATAACTTAAATAAGTTTAAAATTTCAAGTATATCTATGATTTGCACATTCATAAAGAACATAAATCTCCTTTGGATATTCTAAATTACTTACTGAAAACTTAATATCAATATTATTATTTTTAGGACCTAACTTATTAAACTCTAACAAAAAATAATATTTAAACTCATTCAAAATAAAATATCTCTCTTTTGAAAAATTAATAATATACATCTTTTGCTCTAAAGTAAAATTTATTTTTAGATTCGTTTTAACAAAATCACTTTTCTCACTTACTGGAGGATTTTTATCATCTTCCACACTAGTATCAGTTTCAATAACAGAACTACTAGATTTTATATAGTAAAAAATTACAAAGCTAAAAGTAGAGATAATTGATAAAAAAAATATCAACAGGAATAAATATTTATAAAGTTTTTTGATTTTCATTTATGTAGTTTATAACGCTTTCCTTTTCTTTTCATCCTATTGAATTTATCTCATCTACTTTTCAATTTATTAAAAAATTAAATCTTTTATTTATGATCTCATCACTGTAATTTATTTCATATGACTCTTTATTTAAGTTTTCCGAAATATAGTCTATTGATAATTCTCTTGAGTTAAGGTCAATAACTCTATTATAAATAATTGAGTTATTATATAAAGGATTTCATAAAATTCCAGAACTTCCATTTTCATCCTCTTCAACGACATTTTTTATAAATTTGTACGTAGTAAAATTATCATTATCTATCTCATATTCATTATCTTGATATATAAATTTATCTTTAAGTTTTTTTATATTATAGTATTTTGAAAAATCCTCTGAACTCTTTAATTTTGGTGTTGAAGATAGTTTATTTGTTCTATTAACTCCTTCTAAAAACATACTAATAAAAGTATTCATTTTACTACCTAAAATTGGTAATTGAAGTTCATTTCATAAAGAATACTTACTTCTAATTTTCATTTTTGGATCTATAGTATTAAGGGAATTTGATTCTACTTTAATACTTAAATCATTTTTTACTAAATCAAAGTAATTTTTTTTATATTTATAATTAAAATCATAATTCAAATAACCATAAGCAAGATTAGAGATTGTAATAGCACTATTATTTGTTTCATATTTATGCTGAGTTAAATTTCTTCGATCAATTTCAATTGTGCCATAATTTGAATGAGGTTCTAGTCTATAACCATCAATATTATAACTAGCACTATATGTTATAAATAATTGTTGTTGACCGTCCACTAATTCAGCTGGTATATTCAATTGCATAAAATCAAAATTACTTATACGAAAGGTTTTATCTCTTCAAGCTGTTATGCTATAACTTGGAATAATAAGTAAATCGTCCTTACCCACTTTTATAACCTCAGCTCCTGTTGGTGTCTTTATATAAAATTTAATTGCTGCTGACTTGAGATTAATAATTGTTTGGAGAGCAATAGAATGAGAAAAAAATGTTTGAAAATAATCATAACCATTTTTATTTGATAAACTTGGACGTATAAATAATCTATAGTATTCTTTTTTATTAAATGTATATTTTTCATTAAAAAATATAGTATCTAAATTTAAAGTGTCATTTTCAACTTCACTTACCTTTATAAACTCCTTATCTTTAAATTCACTTGTAAATTTAATTTCATCTTTAATATTTATATCTAAAATAAAAATCACCTCAATTAAGTTATCGATATTTTAAATAAAAAAGTCTCTTTTCTAAAAAAAGAGACTTTAAATTCTTTAATGGGGCGTATAAAGGGAATTGAACCCTCGAGTGCCGGAACCACAATCCGGAGCGTTAACCACTTCGCCATATACGCCATAAAATATTGCACTTACTTATTATACTAAAAAGAGCAAAAAAAATACAACAATTTTGTTGTATTTTAAGAAACTGTTAAAATTTCAGGTTTTTCAAGAATTGCTTTAACTTTTGCTAAGAACTTACCAGCTTCTGCTGCATCAATTATTCTTTGGTCAATTGTTAAACTCATATGCATAATTGCCTTAATTGCTAATTTTTCATTATCAACTACTACAGGTTTTTTAACAACTTTTCCTACTCCAATAACTGCAGCATTTGGGTAAAAAATTGTTGGTGTTGCTTGAATTGCACCTATATTACCATAATTAGAAATTGTAATTGTGCTTCCCTCTGATTCATAATTTAAAAGTTCTCCAGCACGAAGTCTTGATGTCATTTCCTTAATATCAATTGCAACTTCCTTTATTGATAATCTATCAACAAATTTTAAAACTGGAATAATTAAACCCTCACTAGTTTCAGTTGCAAGACCAATATTATGATATTTTTTAATAATAACTTCATTTGTTTCTGGGTCATAACTTGAGTTCAATTTTGGATATTCCTCAAGAGCAATTGAGATAGATTTAGCTATAAATGAAATTGTTGTAAATTTAATATGATTTTGAGTTTGTTTTAACATATGTTTTAGTTTTAAAATAGAACTCATATCAATTTCTGTTGATATTGTTAATGGAGGAATAAAGTTTTGGCTTAAAATCATTGATTTTACAGCAGAATTTCTATTTTTATTAACTTTTTCTCTTTCAATAACTTTATTTTCATCATTAGATTCAAATTGTAAATATCCTACAGAGTTATCTGGTTTATCAACTTCAAAGTTGATATCCCTAATATTTTCTTCTTTTCTTTGTAGTCTCTTTACTTCTTTTTGTTCATGGTGTAATTGCTCTTCTTGATATCTTTCTCTCTCATATTTTTCTCTAAACTGTCTTTCAACTTTTGCAATGATTTCTTGCTCTAAAAGAATTTGTTCTTCTTCTTTACGTTTTTTTTCTTTAAGTTCATTTGCAAAAGAATTAATTTCCTCTTTAATCACTGATTTTAAATCACTTGCACTAATATCTCTATTTGAAACTTTATTCTGATTCATATTTTGCATCATATTTTGCATTAACATATATTGCATCATTTGACCAAAAGTATCAGGACCAGCATTAAAATTTGACTGTTGATTTAATTTTGAAGTAGCAGCGTGTAATTGATTTTGTTCTTTTAGAGTTCTATGTAATTCTTTAATTTCAGTCTTTAAAAAATCCAATGTTTCATCAGCAATTTTTTTATCATAGACTTTCACTAATTCATCATCCTTTTTACTTATTTGAGTTTTAATTTCCTTTTGAATAACTTTTGGTGTTTTTTCAGGAATCTCATCTCTATCAAATTCAGCTGTATTAACAGTTTCAAATGTCATAGTTTGGTCAAGTTCATTATCGATAGTTTTTAAGTTTTCATTTTCAGAAATTTTTAAATGTATTTTTTTATATAAATCACGTTCTCTATTTTTATATGAATCTTGTTCCTCATTTTGAGCTAAGTCTTTATTATTTATTTGACCATCAAATTCTAATCCTTGATTCTTTTCATTGAAACGCTTTTCAGCTTTATAAGCTGAATATAAATTTGTAGTTCTTAATCAATTTTCAAATTCTATTCTACCTTTTGGAGTCTCGTTATATAAAACATATGTTGTAGCTCCACTTTCTGGATCTTGATATAAAACTTCTCTCAGAAATTCTTGAGGTATTCCTATTTCTTTTATTTTTTTACTAAAACTTAAATTATCCTCAGTTAAACCTTGTTCTATTGCTTCTCTTCTTTGTCTAATAGCTGCTCTATCATCATGATTTTTTATAACATTTCATCTTTTTCTTGTGTCATGAAGATTAGAGATTTTTGTATCTGCATAATTTCAGTTACTTTTTGAGTTAATTTCTTCATCAAATTTATTTGAATTATCTTTACTCATTATGGCCTCACTATAATCAATTGCATCATTAGAATCTACTAATGTTGATTTTTTTTCTTTAAAATACGATTCATTTGATACATTATTTTCCCTTTTAAAAGTTGATGTAGTTCCAAAATTTTGGTTTTTTACGTCAAGTCCTTCTTTAAATTCATTATTTTCCTCTTGTAAGTGTTTTTGTTGCTCACTATTATTTTCAACTCTCTGGTGGTCTAATATAGCATTATCTTTGGTAGCTACGATGTCAGATTGTAAAACTCTTGTATCTCCCCCAGCACTATTAAGTTTTTCAATTCTTGCTTGAATTATATTTCTCATAATTAAAGGACGACCCTTTTCGTCTGTTTTTGACATTGCATTGATTTCACCTGCATTGTCTTTAACTTCTTTAAAATTATTTTCTTCAAGTAGCTTTTCTTTTCTTGCTTGTACAAGTTGCCTAAATTTACTTACACCACTAACATTATCTGTTGAAAATAAATTAGTACTATCTGATTTTTTTACCTCTTCTGGAGTAATTTTTAGCAGTTCTTCTTTTGATAAATCACCATTATATTTATGTTGAGGAGCATTTTTAATTGATTCTTTAATGCTTAATCTCATTTGAGCAAATTTATCTTTTGGCTGCATATTTGATTCGCTCATAATTTCATTTACCTCTTTATTTTCTTGTGACTTTATTGAACTATTATCTATATCTTTTTTGTTAAAATCACTTACTATTGTTGATTCAATATTTTTATTAGAAATTGCTTTATTATTAATAGTATTAAACTTTATATCCTCAGTTTTTTCAGTATTATTTGAATTTAAGTTTTCACTTTTAATATCAAGTTCTTGCTTATTAATTAATTTAACTTCTGTTTTTTTAAGACTTTCTTTTTTATACTTTTCAATTTCTAAATCTCCAATAACAATATTTGCTAAAATACTACCATTTTTGATATGACTACCTATTTTAATAGTTCTTGCAATAAGACCATTATAGTTAGACTTTATTTTAACTTCACTGCCATCTTCTAATTCAACAAGGGCAAAATCCTCACCAAAAACAGCTTCTTCTCCAGAAAATAATCATCTCTTTAAAATTGCTTTTGACTTTAAATTTCTAGCTCTTAGATGCACCATAACCCCATTGCCCCTTTGATGTTTTATATACCATCTATTATTATATAAAAAATAAAGGCAAATTCCTACCTTTATTAGTTAACATATTTAGTTTTAAATATCAAAACTCCGTTTTTAACAAGTTTTTTGTATCGTTCAGCTTCTCTCAAATTTTCCTTAACAAAAGATCTATCTTTATAATTAAGGGATAATATTCATCCCTTAATTTTAATTTTATTATTTTTTTGAGCTATTTTTTCATTTTTAATAGAAGCAATTTCTAATTTATGCTCTAAGATTCTAGACTTGATATATTCATTTTTTTTAACTTTTCTTTCATTTTTTTCCAGCGATTTAATTCCCTTTAGAAAAACTTTATATTCTGTTTTTTTGTGAATTATATCCATCTTATTTTGGCTTTTTAATCTAATTTTTTGTAATTTTCTTTTTTGTATACGATATGCATGTTCTTCTCTTGTAATTAATTTTCCCTCAATATCATGTCATCTATAGAACTTACCATTATTTCATTTTAGAAAGACAAATTGCAATCCTACAACTATTAAAGTTATGCATAAACAAGCAAATAAAAAAGTACATATAACTAATCATTCTGGACCAAAGCTTTCCCCAGCAATATATTTTTGCCCATCAACTGTATAAGATAATTCATACTGATGAATATTTAAAAATCAGTATGGATATCACATTTGATCAGTAAAATGTCTTGATTTATCAATGACCCCATTTTCTGGACTTCAAATATTATTTCAAAAATAATTATAACCAGGAGCAGTTGGATTTAAAATATCACTTGGGGGACTATAAATTCTTGAATAGAATTCAGGAGAATAAAATTTATATCTTAATTCTCCTCTTATCATTGCAAATATTAAATATCCTGTTGGATAAAAACAATTCATTGGTAAAGAGAATTTTGAATATCTTCTTGGAGAATAATATTGATCTCCACAAGAGAAAATAAAATAACCAATCATAATACTTGGAATAAAAACATGCAAGACACTTGTTGAAACCCAACTTGACGGATAATAAGCACCCATTTCATCAACAGATGCTACTAATCCAAGTCAAAAAACAATCATAGTTAAACTTATATATACTGTCATTGCTAACTCTACTGAGAATGGCGGTTTTGTATTATATATTTTTTTCATAAAAATAGCCATTGCTAAATAAAAAACTACTGCATAATTTGATTGAGTTGTAAAAAATGAATAATATATATTTAATCTCTCTAATGTAGGAATACCTTCAAGATTTTTTTTAGGAGCATAAATTTGTAAAACAAAATCGAAAGCCAAAAAAGAAAGTAAAACCATTAAAATCATTACTTTTAAAGAAAACTCAAAATCTTTATTAAATTTCATAATATATCACCTTACTTCTCATTGTAAAAATTATATCTAAATACAATAAAAAAACCAAATCGATATACTATTTGTATTAGACATTTTTTTATAAAAATTTTAGAGTTTGATTACAAATCATTAACTCTTCATTAGTTTTAACTTTTAAAACTGGAATTTTTGATTTATTAGAAGAAATTAATAAATAGTCAGAATATTTTTCATCATTTAATTTAGATTCAATATGTAAATCTAATAATCTACATTTTTGAGATATTTTTTCTCTAATTACTCCTGCATTTTCGCCAATTCCTGCAGTAAATATAATTCCATCAATATTATCATTTATTTGGTTTGCAAATTTAACTATAAAATCAGCAACTATTTGAGTATAAAGCTCAACTGCTAAGGAAGCTTTTTTATTACCTTTTTCAGAAGCTGAAATTACATCTCTCATGTCACTGCTTACTTCACTAACTCCTTGTAAACCAGATTGTTTATTTAAAATATCTGTAATTTCATAGATATCTTTACCAGTTTCTTTTGAGATATATTGAATAATTGAAGGGTCAATATCTCCACTTCTTGTTCCCATCATTAATCCTGCCAATGGAGTTAATCCCATAGTTGTATTATAAGATTTACCATTTTTAATAGCACAAATACTTCCACCATTTCCCAAATGACAAACAATTAGGTTTAATTTTTCTTGCTTTTTGTTAAATATTTCTTGAGCTTTATAGGCAATATATTCATAACTAATTCCATGAAAACCATATTTTCTAACTTTATAATCTGTATACCATTTATATGGTGTTGTATACATATAGTTAATTTCCGGCATTGTTTGATGATATGATGTATCAAAACAACCTACAAGTTTTGCTTTTGGCAAACTTGCTTGAAAAGCATTAATTGATGTTAATGCTCCTGGATTATGTAAAGGTGCCAACCTTATATTATCTTCAATGGTTTTTTTAATTTCCTTTGTTAATTCTACTGTTTTAACAATTTTATCTCCACCGTGAACTACTCTAAAACCAATTCCTTTAATATCATCAGGTTTATCAATTACTTTTAGTTCTGTAAACTTAGTTAAAATTAGTTTAACTGCGTCTAAGTGATCTTTCATTTCATTTTCAAATACATGTTTTTTATCATTAATTTCAATTGTCAATTTACCATCTACTGAAATTCTCTCTGCTAATCCTTCAACAGTTGAAATTGGATTTTTTTTATCTGCTATATTAAATAATTTAAATTTAATTGAACTACTTCCAGCATTTACTACTAAAATCATTACTTGTCTCCTCCATTAAACATTGATGTATATATTGTTACTATTGATGTTTGTTTAATATCTTCTAAAGTTGCGCCTCTTGAAAGATCATTTACAGGTTTATTTAAACCTAAAATAAAAGGTCCTGCAGCTTGAAAATTACCAAATCTTTGAGCAATTTTATATCCAATATTACCAGAATTTAAATCTGGAAATACATAAACATCTGGGTGTTCTTTTGTAATTTTTGTTTTTGGGTATTTTTTCACTCTTACACTTTTATCAAAAGCAGAATCAAATTGCATTTCTCCATCAAAAGTTATTCCTTTTGACTCTCTTGACTTTAATAGATTCACAGCTTCTTTTACTTTATCTACACTTGTCCCCATACCCGAACCATTTGTTGAATAACTCAACATTGCTACTTGAACATTTTCTTCATTTAATTGTTGAGCAAAATCAGCAGACATTGAAGCAATATCTGCTAATTGATTTGCATTTGGGTCAACATTTAATGCACAGTCTGTAAATAAATAAATCTCTTCTTCTTTTGACATTAAGAAAACAGATGAAGCGATTGAATATTTTTTACTTGTTTTAATAATTTGCAAAGCAGGTCTTAATGTATCAGCTGTTGTATACTCCAAACCACAAATCATTGCATCAGCTAAATCTAATTTCATCATCATTACACCAAAGTAAGTTCTCTGCTCCATTAGTTTTTTTGCTGTTTGTTCATCAGCTTTATCTTTTCTTACTTCCAAAAATAATTTAATCATTTTACCTTTATCATATTGGTCCATAATAACAGCTTCTATCTTTTCGCTTAAATTACTTGGTACCTCTTCTTTTGTATTAAATAACAATACAGGTATTGCTAAATCATTTTCTACTAAAAAATTAGCTGTTTGTTGTATTTTTTCTTGTGTCCCTTCAGGGAAAACAATTCTTTGTTTTTTCTTGATTGCTTTAATTTTATTCTCTATTTCTTTAATTGATCACATATAAATTCCTCACTTTTATACTTTTCTATTTCTTTTAATAATGTCGACGAAACTTTTCTATTTTTATTATCTGATAAAAATAATACAGTTTCTAATTCATCATAAATACTTTTATTTCCATCATAAAGCTCTATTTCATAATTTAAAGTTTGAGAATCTCTAATTCCCCTTACCATATATTTTATTTTTCTTTGTTTTGCAAAGTAAGCAGTTAATTCACTTTCATTTATTTCAATTTTTACATTTTTTAATCCTTTAGTCATAGATTTAATTTTTTCAATTCTATATTTCAGATCAGGATTTTCATTTTTTGAAATATTTTTTGTAATAACAACTATAACCTCATCAAATAGCTTTGTAGCTTTCACTAAAATATTTAAGTGACCTTCATGAAAAGGATCAAAACTCCCTGGATAAATAGCTCTTCTCATATTAACCCTTCCTTAATACATTTATAATTTTATATTTATTTTAGTGAAAAAAATGTCTTTATTTTATTTTATGTAATAAAATAAAGGAAAGGAGTATATAAATGAAAATACTACTAGTTGATATTGGAAATACCACTGCAGATTTCCGTTTGTGAAATAAAAAAACAAATGAATTGAAAAAAATAATTAGGCCAGAAACAAAGGACCCTAATTGAAGAAGAAGTAAGGCTTTGGGAAAATATTTCTTAGACAATAATATAGAAATTGATAAAATTAGTTATGTATCTGTTGTACCTGAATGAAATGATATTATGAGAGCATTTGCAAATAATATTGGAGTATCCATATCAAATTTAAGAGATGACTATGATATCGAAAGTGAATTATTTAAAGTAGACAATATTAATAAACTTGGAGCAGATTTTATATCAAACTTTTATGGAGCTATGGATAATTATGAAATTAAAAATGGAGCAATAATTTCTATGGGTACAACTTCAACTATTGCTATAATTGAAAATAGAAAATTTAAGGGAACAATAATTTGTCCAGGACTAAAAAACTCATTAAATTGTTTAATCTCTAGTGCAGTTCTTTTACAAAATAATAACTATAAAAAGTCAAATAAACTTTATGGTACAAATACAATAGATGCTATAAATGTTGGTGCTTTTAATGCTCACTATTTAATGCTAACTTCAGTTATTAAAAAATTAAAATTGGATTTTGCGATTTTTACTGGTGGAAACTCAATAGAATTCAAAGAAGATATCATAAAAGATGGTTTTACTTTCGATGAATCATTAATTTTTAAGGGACTTATAAAATTTAATAAATAAAAATTGATATAAATATTTATATCAATTTTTAAATTTTACTTAAAAAGTTTAAAGTATCTTCAAAAATTAATTTCTTATCAATATCAAAAAGTATTTCATGTCTTAAGTTTTCATAGATTTTCATCTCTACATTTAATTTTGCCCTTTTAAATTTTTTATAGGTTTTAACAACTTTTTTTCCATAATTTCCTACTGGATCATCAGAACCTGAAACTAAAATTATTGGCAAATCTTTTCTAATTTTTAAAATATTTTTTTTATTTTGAATATATAAAAGGCCCATGAAAAGATCTTTGAAAGCAGATGTTGTAAATATTTGACCGCATAATGGATCTTCATTAAAACTTTTAACATTGCCTGAGTCAATAGATAATCACTCATTCCCCGTATTTCCCTCTTTGTTGAATTTTTTATTAAATTTTTTGTAACTTAAATTTCATATAAACTTATCAATATTTTTTGGACCATATTTTTTCTGTCTTGACTTTGCAACTTTAATACCAAACTTTAAAGATAATTTACTTTCCCAAGCAGTTCCACTAAGAATTAACCCATCAATTGATAATCCATAATCAATTGCATAATTTCTTGCTAAAAAACTTCCCATTGAATGACCTAACATAACTATTTTTTTGTTTGAGTAATTTTTTTTAATAAAACTATTTACTAAGTATAGATCATCCACTAGAATTTTCCAACCATTATGATCTGAAAAATAACCTAGTTCTTGATTTTTTAAATCTGCTGTTTTACCGTGACCTCTATGATCATTTGAAATTACAACTCAATTATTTTTATTTAAGAAATTTGCAAATTCATCATATCTTTTTGAGTGTTCACAGCTTCCATGTACAACTTGCAACACTCCTTTTACTTCTTTAACTTTATCTCAAATATAAGTATAAATTTTTTTACCATCTTGAGATAATAATTCTATTTCTTTCATTAATGCACATCCTTCTTTTAATATTATATGATACATAAATAAAACCCTTTAAATTATTTTATGAATATACTTTGTCAAGTATACAAAATGTTTTTTTATAAAGTAATTGCATTTAATGCAATTACTTTTATTTTGTTTCAATTATTAAAGTATTCATAAGATGGAGGGTTAGAAGTTTTAACTCGTATTCTTTCATAATTATAGAAGTGAATATATTTACTAATAGAGCTTTCCAATTTTTCAAAAGAGTTTACTTTTAACTCTTTTTTTCATTCCTCTTTTAATGAAGAAAAAAATGTTTCACACATTGCATTATCTATTGAATTTCCAGGTCTTGATAAAGAAATAATTATATTATTCTTTTTTGAATAGTTTTTTGCAAAAAATGATGTATATTGAGAACCATTATCAGAGTGAATTATAAGCGATTTACTTATGTCATTTCTATATTTTGTTGAATTAATAAGAGTATCTCTATAAATTTTTATATCATTTATTTTAGACAATTTATAACCAACTATAAATCCTGTCTTAACATCCTTTAAAATACTAAGATAAGCAAATTTATTATTTAATGGTAAATAAGTAATGTCAGTCACTCAGAATTCATTCTTCTCATAAATTTCTCATTTTCTATTAACAATATTGGGTCCATGAGTAATACTTTTCTTTTCCTTAGGTTTTCTAATCATCTTTTTAACTCTAATTACTGAATACATCTTATATATTCTCATTATTCTTGCTACTTTATTTTGACTAATCTTTATTCCCTTATTTTTTAAACATATTGTTATTCTTGGACTACCATAAATACCTTTATATTTAAAAAAGTGAAACTTTATTTCTTTTGCAATATTAATGTCTATTTTTATAATATAATCCTTTTTACCATTGCTAACTCACCTATAGTAACTTGATCTAGTAATTTTTAAAAGCTTACATAAATCCGAAATACGATATTTGTATTTAAATTCTTCTATGATTTTATAAATATAATTTATTTTTTCTTTTGATTTTCCATCATTTCATTGAACTTTTTTATAACTTCATTTTCCATTTCTAATCATTTAATTTTCTTTTTAAGAATTGCTAGTTCCTTATCTTTTGGGTCTAAAGAATTTGGTCTAACACTAGAATGCTTGTTGTGCTTTCCTGTTTTTGAAATTAAACATTCAGCTCCATATATTTTATAATTTATGCAAAGGTTTCTTGCTGTTGAATAAGATACACCATATTCAATTGAAAGCTCTCTAAAAGTTCTATTTTCATTATAGTGTCTATTTACTAACTCTTGCTTTTGTTTGATACTTAAAATATTTGATTTATTACCTGTAACATTTGACATATAAAAAATTCTCCTTGTATACATTCTATGTTTTTTTAACATTATGTATACTTAGAGAATTATATTCATTAAATTATTTTAAAGGGTTTTATTTATGCTATTGCTTGCTTTGCTGTATTAAATACTTCCTTTAATTGTTCACAAGATTTATTAAATAACTCTTGTTCATTATTTGTGAGTTTTCATTTAATAATTTTTTCAATTCCATTTCTTCCAATGATACAAGGAACACTTGTATAAATATCCTTATTTTCATATTCGCCATTTAAATGAGCTCCTACTAATAACATTTTCTTCTCATTTTTAAGAATGGCTTTTACAATTATAGCCAAACAAACTCCTACACCATAATATGTAGCTCTTTTTTTCTCAATAATTTTATAGGCTAAATGTGTAGCTTCATCTTTTATCTCTGAAAGATCTTTTTGAGTAATGCTACCTTCCTCAATAAACTCTTGAACTGTTTTTCCCATTACAGTAGCTTTGCTTCAAGCAGCAACACTTGAATCACCATGCTCTCCTAATAAATAAGCTTCAACACTATTTGGCATTACATCAAGTTTAGTTGCTAATAATCTTCTTAATCTTGCTGAATCCAAAGTTGTTCCTGAAGAAATAACTTTAGAACTATCATATCCAGTAACTGTTTTATATACATATGTTAAAACATCTACTGGGTTTGAAGCTATTAATGTAATTCCACTAAATCCGGAATTCTTAATTTGTTCAGCAATTTCTTTCATAATTTTTGCATTATCTGCAACCATCTCTAATCTAGTTTCACCAGGTTTTTGTGGTCTTCCAGCAGTTATCACAATAATATCTGCATCTTTGCAATCTGAATAATCTCCTGCCTTTATTGAATTAAATGATATAGGTAAAACTGCCTGTGCGTCTGCAATATCCATTTCATTTCCTTCTGCTGCATCTTTAAAAACATCTATTAATACATATTCTTGCGCAATTCCTTGGTTTACAGCTGAATAAATAAAACTTGTTCCAACAGCTCCACAACCTACTAATACTACTTTTTTATTTTTTATCATATTTTTATCGCTCCTACACTTATATATTAATACAAACTCCACTTATATTTTTATAAATAGCTGACTAATACAAAAATGAAAAAAAATTTTATAGAAGTAAAAAAAATACTCATAAATGAGTATTTTCATATGTACATATGATATTGTTAATTAACGTTTTGAGAATTGTGGTGCTCTACGTGCTCCATAAAGTCCGTATTTTTTACGTTCTTTCACACGAGCATCACGTGTTAATAAACCATTTCCTCTTAACTCTGGTTTGTAATCTTTGCTTGCCTCTAATAAAGCTCTTGCAATCCCTAAACGAGCTGCACCAGCTTGACCAGTAAATCCTCCACCTTTAACAGTAATTTTGATTGAAAAATCTGATTTTGTACCTGTAGCATCTAAAGGTTGTTCCATATCTTGAACTAATGTTGGATATGGGAAAAACTCTAAAGCTGGTTTTCCATTAACTATAATTTCACCTTGACCGGGAGTTAATATAACTTGAGCAACAGAAGATTTTCTTCTTCCAGTTCCTCTATACATAACAACTTCTTTTTTTGCTGCCATTATTTACTATCTCCTTTTTTTGATTGAACTATTAAAATTTCTGGATTTTGTGCCTGGTGTGGATGTTCATTACCTGCATAAACGTGTAATGCACGGTATTGATTTCCTCCTTGAACATTTTTTGGTAACATTAATCTTACTGCACGCTCAATAATTCTTTCAGGGAATAATTTACGTTGTGTTGCAACGTTTCTAGTTTTTAATCCCCCTGGGTGCATTGAGTGGTGGTAATAGTTTTTATCATTTTCTTTTTTACCTGATAAAACTATTTTTTCAGCATTAATTACAATTACATGATCACCATTGTTAATATGTGGTGTAAATGTAGGTTTATTTTTTCCTCTTAGAACCATAGCAATTTGAGTAGATAATCTACCTAAAGTTGCTCCAGTTGCGTCAACTACATATCATTTTTTAGCAATATCTGCTGTTTTAATAAGTGTAGTTTGTTTCATGTGCTTGTTCTCCTTACCTTCCGGGGCTAGTGAGTAAGCAAATATATTATACATTAATTATTAAAACTCACAAATAAAAAATGGAATAAAGTATAAAAAACCATTTAATATTACTATCAAACGGTTTGTTTACATCCTTCTTTTAATTAAAATAATATATAAAAAATAGCTTAATCAAAATAACTAAAAGTTAATTCAATTCCCTGTTTATCATTTAAGTAATGAGCCTTTTTATCATAATCACCATTTTGTTCTTCTGAAGTTTCTGGCAATGACATCTTTTGATAATCCTTTGAATAAAATCTAATCATATACTGATTTGAACTATTTTTAATAGGTTGTGCTTCAAAACTATCTAAGTCAAGATCATTGACAAATAATGCTCAATAACTAGGATTTGATAAATTTTCAATAATAAAGTGCATTAGTACTGTATATTTATCTTTTCCTTCTAATTTACCAAAACTAGTTATTGGTAAATTATTATTTGATATTTTTACCATTTCTGAAATAGTCATTGGAAATGGTTGCCCTCCAATTTCTTCTTCTAGAAATGGAGTTACTTGGTAATTTAAGTCTAAAGACCCATAGTAATTCTCCGGTCTTTGTTTAGGAACTTCATCATTAATTCTGATTATAGCCCCCTTATTATCTTTTTTATATTCAAATTTATTTACATCAGTTAATTCATCACCAACTTTTGATAATTGATTGATCATATCCATATTATTAAACATTAAAGCCATCATAATTGTTCTTGGTCGATTATCATAAATATTACCAATAGTTGATACTTTAAAAACATCTTGTAAATGAACTGAATTTGATATTTTAATTGCTGCTGTAATATTATCATTATTGTTTTCTTTGTTAGTAATAATAAATTTATATGAAGCATTTCTATACAAATCCTCATCTAAACTTATTTCACTATTATTTTTAAAAACTTGTATCTTTAAGTTTTCTTCATTATATCCTCCCAGTTTTAAACTTTCAATAAGAGCCTTTAGTAGCTCATCTGTATAATATATTTTTTCAATATTTATACTATCCAAGTTTGCTTTTTCAAAACCATTTTTTGTTATTGGCATAATTGGATCGGGTCTAAAAATATCATCATACTTATCATTTGTACATGAGACTACATTGGCAGTTATAGTTGGAATAAAAGCAATTGAAGATAGTCCTCCTAGAATTTTTTTAAATTTATTACTCATTTTTTTATCCTCCTTGAACAGCTAACAACATACTAACTTTTTTAAGTGAAGTTCAACTTAAAGCATTACTTATAGAATATAATAGTCAAGTTCCTAAAACTCCTGGAATAATATATCAAATATGAAAACTTAATGGTAAAACTAAACTAACTGAAAGAGCCTTAACTACTAATAAGATTATCGCCCAAGCAACTCCAAAACCAATAAAGGAGCTAATAATTGCAACTGGTATGTAGATACCTATAAACAATTTACTAATGTATCACTCTTTATATCCTAATATTTTCATTACTGCTATTATTTTGGCATTCTCTGAAATTACTAAATTTATTGTTAACAAGATAATAATTGCACTTAGAAAAATTGTAATAAATACAACAAAATAAATTATCATATCAACTGTACTATTAATTCTATCTATAACTTTTAAAGCTTCATCTACTTTTAATGCATTTTCAATTGAACTAGTTGACTGGCCAGTATATGAAGTAACATTGTCACTACCTCCATTTAAACCAATCATTGAATAATCACCATATTTTTGTTGTGTTGAAACTCCTTTTGAAATATCAGTAAAACTACTATCAAAAGAACTTTTATAATTAAATAAAGGATATTGTGACTCAAATAGTTTCGCATATATTTGATTTTCTGGTTGAGATGTAAATTTTTTAAAGTCTTGAAGTAGCATTGAATTATTGCTTTGTTTTTCATTTTCTTTAATTCAATTTACTAATTTACTAATTTGTGTATCTGGATTTTTAGGATTACTTCATTCCTTTATAAACAATCTAAAAAGCAATTCTTCTGTCTTATTATAATTTGAAATGACTTTTGCATTCTCATTATTAATTCAGGCTTTATTATTACCGTATTGATCAACAACTCCTGATATTGTATATTCGAAATCCTTTTCAATATTTTTTGTTGATACTTTTCCACTAGCAATATTTTTTGACATAGCATTTGCCCCTACTAAACTAGGACTACTAAAATCAATATTTGATTTATATACTCGTTTATCAATTTCAGAACTAATTAAAGAGTTCTTCCATCCTCTTCCATCATCAGTTAACATTGAAGTAGTATATAAATTTTTAGAAGAAGTATAATCATTTTCTTTTGAAGTAGCACTCATAGAAGATGAATCTCAACTCTCTATATCCAATAAATTTTGTTCATAACTTAAAGCTGTCATTATGTGACTTATATTTACCTTGTCACCAACTTTTAGTTTCAATCTTTTGGCAAGTGATTGATTAATTAAAATTGAATCATTAGTCTTAAACAACTCTTGTTTTAAATCTTTTTTGTTACTATCTTGTAAAATTTGAGTTTTATTATCTTCTTTAATTCCATACAATTTAAGACTTTGATTTTTTAAATAACCATTTAAATATATTCCTAAATCTTCTTTTTTGTCATTATAAGGAATTAATCCAAAAGTAACATTAAAATTTCCATCTTCTTTTTTATACTCTTCTTCAATAGTTTTTTTAATTGAAGCTGGGGAATCATTATAAATTCCTTGCAAAAATGCTTGTTGTAAATTATTAAAAAAGTAAGCTATTATTCAATTATAAATTGGAACAATAGTTGCTAATCTTTTTTCAGTTCAATTCTCTTTATCAATGTAATCATAAAGAGATTTTTCAAAGGGTTCATCATTTTTAATTTGTCCTGTTGAAGTAACATCAACTTGAGTAAAAGTAAAACTTTTCCCAAAAGCAGCATAATAATCAGTTTCACTAATCATAGGTTTTCCTACTTCTGCAGGCCCTCCTCTATTATCCAACCTTGTTCCATTAGAAATAATATAACCCTTTCTTTTATTATCTAAACCCATCGCGTTTTTATATTTTAAATAAAATTGTCTTATTTTTTCTAAGTCTTCTATATTGTCTCTTGACTTTGAATCGCTTGCTAAAATTTCTATTATAGCTTGCTTACTTCAATATTTATCTAAGTTGAAATTATTTAAATCTGATCAAAGATTAAATATAACTGTTTTATAAAAATTGTTTTTTACATCTTGTGGCATATCTTCTAACTCAATTGTTAAGTTATCATTTTTCAAATAATCAATATCAATTGATTTATAAGTCATATCATTTAATGATCCAACATCAATTGATGGATTATATATTTTTTCTGATACATTATTTTGTAAAAACATATCAAAAATATTTTTAGACTCATTTAAATCTTCTTTCATTGTACTATAAGGATTATATGTCTTATAGAAACTTGTTGGAGAATTATAGATAGGATTTTGATATTCAATCTGATTATCAAAACCATTAATTAAATATGTTTTATCCTTATTCTCATGTAAAACATTTGGCATGATAGCTCCTATTGTAATTAAACTTGAAGAAACTAACATTACAGAAAATACTGAAAGTAATTTTAAAATTGAACCCGATAAGATTGCTCCTTTAAATCTACCATCAAATTTTCTACCCTTTGTTAAAGTTTTTTTAATAGCTAATTTAAATTTATTTGTAGAGCTTCTACTTTCAAAATTTATCATTTGCAAAGGTGTATATTTATCAAACATATAGAAATAAGTAATTAGAGTAACTATTTCCAGGAATATAAACATTCCAAATACAGTAATAACTATTGATTCCCAAGAAAGATTAAATACTTCCATTTTTATTGAGAAGAAATTATTTGTTAAACCAATTACTAATTCTTGCATACTCATTCCAAGAATATATCCTAGTAATCCTCCAGTAATAGAAATAACTAAGGGGTAAAGTCCATTTGCTCAAATTAAAGAGGATTTTTTATATCCTAAAGATAATAAAACCCCAGATTGACCAAATGATTTTTTTATTTGATTATTTAACATTATTACTAACATAACAATTCCAATAGATAAAGTTACTAACATAATAATATAACTAAAAGTCTTATAGGACTTAATTGCTAAAACTAGCATTTGTGTTCTATTACTAAATTTGTATTTAATATCTCCCCTTTGGATTGCTATTGGTATATCTCTATTTATAGTATTTTCATACCCGGCATATAATTTAATTTCTTTTGCTTTATCTAAATTAGTTAAATATTCATTAATTAAAATAGCTGAGTTTTTAATATCTTTATTATTTTTAAATTTTAAAACAAAACTAACTTCTTTATCTAAATTTGAAGAAGCTGATATTATTTCTTCATTTTTTATCTCACTATCTGTATATCAGATTTTTTGACTTTCATAATTTGAAAGATCAAACTCGTTTTCAGAGTATATACTCTGGTAATAAATATTTTTAAGACCCAAATGTGATGGATCAATATATATAAGACCTTCCTGTTTTGTGTTGGGTAAAGGTTTTGCTTCATTAATTATTGGAGTTGAGAAATCGGCACTTGAACCAAAACCAACAACTTGAAATCAGTTTTGATTAGCATATTCAGTATTATGAATTCAAGAGTTTATATCTATTTTTTCATAAAGTTTAAAATCAACTTTTCTTTTTTCACTATCTTTTACTAAAATGCTTGTTCCATAGTTATCATCTTGTAATCTAATTATGTCATTTATTTTTATATTATTTGCAGTTGCAAATTGTTCATTAATATATACTCATTTCTTTGTATTTATATTAGTTGCTTGAGTATACTTTTTTCAAGTATCTATACTCATTCCTTTACTAACTACAAGTTTATCAACTTTTTGTTCTGGATTCAGTGCAAAAACTTTTAATGTCTTATTTGAAGATAAAGTTGTAATTCTCGACTCAACTCTATCAAATTCAAAATCCAAATTTGAGTCTCTTAATTTATTTTGTAAATATGTTATTAATAAATTATCTCTAACTTCAGAATTTGAAATATTTTTACTAAATAAATCTTTTTCAAAATCATTAATATATGAAGCATTTGATAAATCAATTACTAAGTCATGGATGTTACTATTTTTTTCAGAAATAAAATTCTCATAGGATCTTTCAACTCTACTAGTAGAAGAATAAGATAAAGTAAATACAAAAGATGTTAAAAAGACTAGAACAATAATTGTAATTAATTGAATTTTATTTCTTAATAAGTTTTTAAAAGAATTTTTAAAAAATGGTTTTTGATTTTTCATTTTCTTAGTTTACTTTTACTTTAAATGTATGTGTTGTAAATCCATTAACTTTAATACTAATAGTAGGTTCTTTTGGTCCCAAAAAACCACCAGTTTTTTTCTTCCCTGTAAGTTCAATAACATATTGGTAATTCTCATTTTTTATTAAGTTTACAGAGGCCACATTTGAATCACTTGATTCAACTGTGACTTTATATTCAGATTTCATATTTTCCAAACTAAAGTTTAAATTATTTGTTTTTCCATTTCCCACTGTTTGATATTCAATTGGAGTAGTTAATTTCTGATTTAACTCCATAATATTATGCCCTTGATAAAAATTACCACTAGTAGATCCACCAAGAGTAAATCCTCCCATTCCTGCTGTATATTTTTCATCAAACTTTTTATTGTCTTCATATTTTTCTAAATTACCTCCACCAGTTGCAGTACCTGCCACACCACTGGCATTAATATAACCATTTCATGCGGCACCATCATGGGCATACAATTTATCTGAACCAGGCAATACATCAAATTTAAAGTCCACTGGAATACTAGTTGAAATTATTCCAGGAGTAATAACTTCATAGGTATCAAAAATTATATTTGTAAATTCAATAAAGTGATTTAAGCTAATCTCATTTTTAAATTTTTCGCTTAACTGATTATAAATTTGTTCCTTAGCACCTCTTTGAGCTGATTTAGATTTATCAGTCAATTTATCTGCATCTACAAGTACTTTCTTATTTTCAGGTAAAGATTCAAATAATGTTATTCTATCTTCTAATACAAATTTATATGTAAATTCCACATCTATACCCTCTTTAAATATTCCTCCAAGAGTTGGCATATTTGTAATTTGGAAAGTAGTTGCTGTAGTTTTGGCATTTTGCATAATTGCTTTACCAGCTTCTCCAAGATTTTGTATAAAGTTCGCTTTTACATATTCTAGTTGAGTGTTTTTTGCACCAACTTGTTCAAAAATAATTGCGCCTAAACTTATAACGTCTTTTGATTCTAATACTTCAGGTAGTCTATTATAAGCTCCTGCAAATAATCTAATTTCTCCTAAATTTTTATTTGCAAAATACTCATTTGGATCAATATTTTGATTAAGTAATAAAAGTGTTTCCCCTTCTACAACTTCACTATTTGCTTTTGCTCTTATGATTACAGAAGTTCCAATTCCATTATTACCCTCTGTAGTACCTTCTCCTTCTCTATCAATTTCTAACTCTTGTTGATCTATATTTGAATTGTTCATAGTATTAAATCCATTAATAATGGCTTCATCAGTTATTGTAAAACCTTCTTTTCCTACAGCAATACTTGAATCAATTAAACCGTTATGCATATTTCCTGCAGCTATATTTAAAATTAAACCCTCTTGGGCTAAATTAAACTTTGAAGCCTCAATAGTAATTAAAATTTCTTCAAAGTGACTATTATCTTTTGAAGTAACTATTAATTTTAAATTATTAGCACCTTGTGATTCTGTTTCTATTTTAATTCTTTTATTTGCACTATCCAAAGAAGCGCTTGCCAGTCCTTCATTTTCAAATTCAAATTTATCTGGTTTTGCATTTTCTTCTAGAGCATCTCAATTGGTAATTTTAATGTAACTTGATGAAGATGTTTTCATACTTAAAGAATTTTTTTCTAACTTAAATTTAGACTCTTGTTCTATTTTTTTAACCTCTACTGTTATTTCAACTGAATGAACTTCAGAAGCTACTATTATTTTTACTGAACCAACTTTTTGTGATAATGGTGTAATTACAAGTTGATCACCTTTTAAACTTTTTGTAACCTGAACTATGCCATCTTCATTATAAGTAAACACACTTGGTCTTGATTTAGTATTTAAAATACTTCAGTTAGTTATATTTATATAACCAACTTCATTACTATAAATATCAATATTTTTTTTATCTAATTCAAAATTTGCATTTGGAAGAGTGTCATCATCGCCACCTTTACCAACATTTCCCCCACATGCTACAACTGATATTGATGAAGTTGCAAACAAACTTGTTGCAGCTAATATTGTTAATAATTTTTTCATATATTTTTTCTCCTTCTTTAATATATTTTGGTATTTAAAAAATTACTCTTATATCATAAAAATATAAATAGAGTATAATAAAAATTACTATTTAAATAGTTTACTAATAAATAGCTTTTCAAATAAATATATTAAATTAGAGGTGGAGTTGTTGCCTTTTTTGTATCATTTAGAAATACTGCTAAATGATGATTAAATAAGATATTATTTTCTTCATTTTTAGTTGCTAAAAATATATCAATTTCTTTTTTTAATTCAGTAAAGTAATTATCTTGATCAAAGTTTAAAATATCAAGGAACATTGAATTAAAATAAATTGATTCAATTAAAAAGTTATACTCTTTTTCATAAGTATTAATTCATTTTCTTTTTACAATAAAACTATAGGCAATATACATAGTAATTAAAGTAATTATTAAAAGAACTGCAGCTGATGCATAAAATAAAATTATAATTTCAAACTCTAATACACTTGTTTGCTTTGTAAAAAATTTAACTAAATAAATAACTGCAAAAGGAAAAGTTAAAACAGCTAATTTAGATAAGGAAACTAAATTATCTCTTTTAATTACTCATTTTAAATTTTTAGTATTGCCTATATTTATCTCAATATAATACATAAATTTACTAAATTCAATTGTTAGAACAAGAAGTAAAATAAACATAAATATCGTATTTAAAAAAACATTAAAACTATTAAAAATTATATTTGCTTTATTATTTAAAAAAACTTCAAATTCAGAGATTGTAGACAAATAAAAATATAAAAGCAAAGATAATACAAAGGTGTTTTTTATTAAAGTTTTACTAAGATTTCTTATCTTTAACATTTTTAGTATCTCCTGTTCTTTTAATTTTAACAACATAAAAAATTAAAAGCAAGTTTAATTAATATAATCAAGCAAATAATAAAAAAATTTACTGTTTTTTAGATACATACATTTTATAACTAACTCTATTATTATAAAAGTATTGATACATTTACAATATTATATTTATAAATCTACTTTATTACTTCTCTTTTAGTGGCACTTCCAAAAACCTTCAAGATATTCATTGTATGTTGATCTGTCTACTATTGATATAATTAAATTAAAACCAAATAATATTGTGTCTAAATAACATTGATAAGAAGACTTAAACTCTGTATCATTATTATAGTTAATAATTGAGTTTTGATTAAATGTAACAAACTCATTAAACATATTTAAAAGTATTTTAGTGCTAATTTCTTAGCTTTAATATTTTCAATTATCAAACCATAAACTTTTTTAGTATTTACATAATAAAATAGTGCAGGTATATAATATGCATCAAGCTATTATTTTTCTGTGATATCCTCTGAGAAAATATATCCATATTTTTTAAGTTTTTTTATATTCAAACATTTTAGAGTACTGGATATTTTTTTCTGCGCTAACTATCTTATTCTTTTGCATTTTATAGTTGCAGGGCTTTAACTTTAAAAACATCATTATGATTAGAAGATTTTTACTACTAAAATTTAAATCCAAATACTTAAATATTATTGTAGAACCATAAATTATACTTTATAAAAAGTTTTTATTCTATTTCTTAATATTTATTTGATAGTTTCTACTACTTTTAAATGTTTTTTGCAATAACAACTTTGATTTATAAATAAATTATTTGTAAACAAAGTTTAATATTTGCAAATTATTTTTTAACTTAGAATAGAGGACCTTAAAGAGACTAATAGTCTCAATAGAAAGGTTGTCATTTTTTATACCAAAATAATAGATGAGAATTTAAAAAGAATAGCATTAGAAAAATATCGAAATGTAGAAGGTCATAAAAAAATAGCAAGTGATTTAGATTTAAAATTTGGAGGAAAATTGTACTACTTTGAATAAAAAATACAATATAAATAATGAGACATTCATTAATAGAGAATGTGTGACTAACTTATTTATGAGCAAAGATTCAGAGTTAAAACTTTTGAAAGAGGAACTTAAAAAAACAAAAAGAAAATGAGCAATTAAAATCAAAAGTTATAAAGGAAAAGTAAAATATCAGCTTTTTGAAATTTGTATGTCTTCTCTTCTTGCACATACATGACACAGAATCAGATTGTGATTATAACCCGAAGAAGACATGAAAGAATAAAGCATTTAATTTTATTTATTTTGATTTTAAAGACACTACTTTATCAGCCAAAGAAAAATGTGAAGCTTTATACGTTAATAAAGTTTAATATTATAGATGAAAAAATAAAAATATTGAGGCTTTATTAATTGGTAAAATATTAAGTATAATAGAAAATAGAATAAACAAACAATTGCAAGTATTAATAAATTCATTAAAAAAATGGTAGTGTTGGAAGTAGGATCATAAGTCATTGAATTGTAGATAATTGAAATATTAATGTTAGTTACAAAATTATAAATGATATTAAAAGCTAGAAAAAATATTAACTTAAAGCATTTGAATAGACCAAAAAAATACAAAGGTGAAACTAGAGGCAATGTTGCTCCTGATCTTATAGTTCAAAACTATATGCACGAATATAAATATCAAAAGATTAGTTTAGATGGTTCTTGAATACATTTAAATATTAGCAATAAAAAAGTAAAAATATTGGGTTAATTTGCCTTTGATTGATATACTAGACAAAGGATATCTTTTGATTTTAAGAATTCAGAATTCAGAATTCAGAAAATAGTATAGTTGTTTATAATGTTTTATTACAAGTTGAGAAAATTGTTATTGCCAATTTAGTATAGCAATCAATCATTCAAATAGAGAACTGTAAATACTTCTTTTATTGTTAAGAGATTATTTAATAAATCAAATAATCTTACATTGTCAATGTCTGATGTTGGATTTAAACACAATTCTCCTACTAAATCTTTAAATGGATGATATAAAGATATTTTCTTCAAAAATTATGGAAATAGTTTTGATTCATTGGAGATTTTAAAACTAAGTTCAAAGAATTAATTTCAAAAAGAAATAACCTTCAAGATTATATTTATAATAAAAAAGAGACTATTTACAGTTGATTTAAAATCAAGTGCAAGTCTATTTAAGGTTGTCTATTATCTTTTAATATTAAATAATTTTTTAGATATTTCTTCTAATTTTTTAATATTTTTATATAATAATTAAGGTGAAAAAATGAGTAGTCCAAAAAATAAGCAACATTATTTTCAAAAAGCTTTATTAAAAAAATTTACATACAATAAAAGTAAAACAAAACTAAATATATACTTTGTAAATGAGAAAAAATATAATTCAGAATACGAATTAGATTCAGAACTATTTCAATATTATAAATATTATGACTCAATATTTGCTGAAAATGATTCTTTAGATCCATCTGAATTTGAAGAATCAATCTCCACTATTGAAAGTGAAATAGGAGAAATTATAGTTGCTTGTAAGTCTAAGAAATGGAAAAAAAAATTTAAATGAAAATATGTATTGGCATTTTGAATATTATCAAATGAACTTAGAAATGAGTACTTTTATAAATTAATAAAAAAAAGTGTTACAAATAAGTTTTATAGTAAAAATAATAATATTAAAAAAATATGAAAAAGAAATATTAATAATGATAGTTTTAAGAGTAATAATTTTAATATTTTATTATGACTTGTAAGACATTATGTAAAAAATAAAAATAATAAAAAATGAGATCAGACTAATTTACTTCCAAGTGAAGTGAGATTATTAATTAAGAAAAGGAAAGAATTTTTTAATGAATTTATTAATAATATTGATACTAATATAGATTATTCAAGTAAATTAGAAAAATTTGAAGAGAAACTACTTAAAGAAAAAATTAGTATAGCTTGTAGTTATGTAGAATCATGTTTTTTAAATTTAAATCATTACATTTTATATAACAAAAATGGTAATTTTTTAATAAATGAGCTTAGTGGAGAGTATTTATATTTAAGATATACTGAAGATTTAGGGAATCCCTTTTGTAGAATATCTATTTTATCACCAGAAATATCTATACTCTCAATTAACTCAGAAAATGCAAATTTATTATTGAAATATTTTAATGAAAAATTTGATTTATTAAATATTAATAATATGGATGAAAAAAATCAATATCTAAATTTTATAAAAAATCTAATGCCCTTTATATTTGAAGAAACTAATTATTGAATTAAAAATAATATTGAAAACTTTGATTTTATAGAGATAGACTCTAAAAATGTATTTCTAATTAATAATTTTATTTATCAAAAAGCAAGATATTTTATAATTGGAAACAAAAGAGATACAATTAATAAGCAAATTAAGTTTATGAAAAAGGCTAAAGAAATAAAATAAGAAGAAAATAATTTAATCTTTGTTTTAGAGTAAAAACCCTAAAAAAAATAAACCTCCTGTCTCATTAAAAGGATTTTCATTCTTTAGGCCAAAAAACAATAGATTGAAAAAATATCACATTATAATAAAAAAGCAAGATATTTAGATTTAAAATCTTAAAATCAAGTTTTGCATATCTAAATATAAAAATACAATATAAATAATGAAGAATTCATTAGTATAAAATTTAAAACTTACTTATTTCTAAGTAAAGATTAGGGGTTAAACTTTTTAAATATATAAATTAAAAATGCAAAGAAAGTAAGCAATTAAAATTAACAGCTATAAATGAAAAATATTATTTATTAAAAAAGTGTTTGCCTCCTCCACGAAGATTAATTATAATTATAAGCAGGCAAGAATAGAACACTTGATTTTAATTTTAACCCCCTCTTAATGAAACGAAAAAATATAAAAAAAGAATAGAAAATTTTAAAGACCATTTGCAATTGATTTAACAATCATTTCACGTGTCTATTTTGGACTTTCATATTCTCCTACTATAGAAGTACTTAAGGCAAATCTCATTATATCTAAAGCAATATTAAAATCTAAGTTATTATCGAAGCTAAAGGAACAACTAATTTTTTTGAAATAATCCAAACTCATTAACCATATTTAAAAGCGTTTTATATTTACCTTATTCTGCTATATTTTTTTAATTGAAATAAGCCCTAATATAAATTTTCTTTTATTTAAGTTCCATAAGAATTAATAGTAGAATTTAGTTAATTAAATATATATTCTTTTTTTCATAAAAAGAAAACTCAATAATAAAAATATTATTCCTAAAATAAAATAGAATAAAAATAACACTCATATATATAATATTGATTTAAATTTTAGACTTTTAATTAATTGAAAATAAGTTTTATATTTTGTATTTTCAATGAAATCGGGCTTATATTGAATTTCATTTTGTTTTAATTCCTTATCTATTAAAATATTACTTAAGTAATGGTTAGAATTTTCTTCATATTGTAATTCTTTAGTAGTATTAACAAAATTAAAATTTAAAGGATTTGAAAAGACATTTACTTTATCTGTTATAAATTTATTTTTTCCTTTTCCTGCTAGCATTGATGAGACATGTGATAAAGGGTTGAAGTATAGATTACTTCTAATTTGACTTGGTATTACATTTTTTAATTCATAATCACTATAAATCAAATCGTATGATATAGAAAACATTGTTCTCATATAATTTAAAACTATATAAGAACATAAATAAGCAGCAAAATTATTATTAAAATATTTTATAGTGTCTTTAAATAAACCACTATTTCAAGCAATTATATTATTGTCTTCTTTAATAAAAGGACTAGTTATTTTTGATGACTGCGGTGCTGAAATCATCATTGATTTCATAGTTGGATATTCAATATCCGCTAAATATTTAAAAATTGGTAAATATAAAATAGCATCTTCATTATTGGATTGATTAGCTAACTCATAAAGTTTTGTTAAGGATTTATCTAATTTAAATTTGTAAAAATATGTAAATTTAAATTTATTAATATTTTGGCTTGGTAAAAAATTAATTTCCTTTGAATCATTTTCTGTAATTTTATAAGTACTATCATTTTCAAATAATTTATTTATAGTTTCCACTATTTTAGGTGGCTTAAAAGCATCATTAAATTGTAAATATATAAAACCTTTTTCTGAATTAAATTTTTCTTGATTTATATAATAAATATATTGCTCATAAAATTCATCTAATAAATTACTATTATTAGTAACTTTATAAAAATCATATACATACTTATCTTCAAAATTAGAAATACTATAACTCATCGCCAAATCAGATTTTCCGACATTATGTTTATCATTTATATCTATTGTTTTCATATATCCAATACTATCAATTAAAGAGGAGAATGAAGTAACTAATGTTGTAAACATTATAAGAGTAAAAAATACTGGGATATTAGAAATAGATAAAATTAGTAGAACAAAAAAATTAATAAAAAGATCAAATAAAATAATAAATAAATAAGCATATAATAATTTATTAATAATTAATTGGTCAGCAGATTTAATTCTGAAACTAGCTATTAGTAAATCTAAAATAAACATAGTTGAAATAAATAAAGATGATAGTGACTTATTTAATAGCAATCTTTGTAAAAAAATATTCCTATATTTAATTTTAGCTCTTATTTCAATTTTAACTAATCCATCATTAAATTGCTTATAGAATAAGAAATAAACTAAAAATGCTTCAAATATACCAATACAAATAATTTGTATTATCATTTTAAAAGTAAAGTACAAACCAAAAGATCTAGTATAGAAATTATTAACTGTTGGACTTGCAATTACTATTAGCAATGAAAAAAAAGCTGTTAATACAAAAGTAATACTTGAGAAAATAATTAACGTTTTATTTCTAATAATATTTTTAAATTGAAATTTATAAATAATAAAATTTTTCATTATTTCTTATTACCTCAAAACTCTCCAAATTCTTCTAAATCTACTGTTTTTTTATTAGTTATTGACTTATACAATTCCTCTATATTAGTGTTATTATCAATTTTTTTATCTAATTTTATAATCCCGTCGCTAATTAGCACAACTCTATTAATCAAACCTTTAATTTCTTCAAAAAGATGAGTAGTAAATATAATAGTAATATTAAAATCTATTAATTTCCTAATTACGTTTAAAAAATTAATTTTACTTTCTAAATCCAAATTTGCTGTTGGCTCATCTAAAAATAAAATATTTGGTTTGATAATTAAAGTTCCAATTAAAATTAGTGTTTTTTTTAGTCCAGCTGATAAATCTTTTAAATATTTATTTTCATATACTTTAAAATCAAATATTTTATACAATTTTTCTTTAGACTCTTCCACATCTTTTTTTGAAAGAGAATTTAAAAATCCTATATATTCAATATACTCATTAGCCTTCATATTTAAAGGTATATTATTACTATCAGGAAAATATGACAAAAGTTCATCATCTTGCAATTTTATTACTCCTTTATCAGGTATTATTTCACCAAAAATTAATTTCATTAGTGTAGTTTTACCTGCTCCATTAGGACCTATCAGCCCTATTAAGTCTCCCTTATTTATTTTTAGTGTGACATTCTTTACACCAACATTTTTTTTAAAAATTTTACTAATATTTAAAATTTCCATAATTCCTCCAAATATATTAAAAGTTTTAATAAATAAATAGCCTTTATATATGAAATAAAAGGCTATTTATTTATTAACTTTCTAATTTGACAGTTTTGATATTTACTTTTGTTGTAGTATAAGTAACAGCTCCTGTAGATTTAGCTCATAATCGTGACCATAAAAATACATCGCCCTCTTTATTTATTAATACAGAGTTTTTAATTTCTCCACCTTGATAAGCTCATCCCGAAGTGCTTGAATCATTTCAATCTCCCTGAAATAAATAATGTTTTCCCTCTGGAGTTGATTGTTCACCCATACTTGTAATATGTATCTCTTTTTTTTCAACTCTTTTTTTTCCATCTTTAAACTCAAATGAAAAATCACCTTGTGTTGCTCCAGATTTATAATTTTCAAGATCATTGTAATTTATTCCAAATTTTGAAATATTTCCTAAAAATACTTTTGTAGTTTCTTTAGAAGCTGCTCCACCAGATCACCCTTTTGATAATGAATCTGTAACAAACCCTGAGTTATTATTTCAAAATAAATCAGGATAATTTAATTCATTATTATACAAAACTAATTCATTTTTATTTTCTTGTACTTGTAGACCAAATGATACTGATGTTACTGGTGCTACTAATAAAGTGCTAACAGCAAATGATGATAATAAAAATTTCATATTTCCTACCCTTTTATTAATACCTTTCTGTAGTTAAATTCATAACCACTTTCATTATATACTAATATAATAAAAAAAATAATTTTTTTAATGAGAGAAAATAATTAAATTATGAGTAATAAGCAATTATGTCCCTACATATTAACAAGCGACTTTGTCCTCCTTTATAATCAATAAATGAATGTTTTATGAAAGGACTACTATTAAATACCATGAAACAAGAGCAATTATGATTAATTAAGCAATTATCTTTAAGAAAAGACTCTATTAAAAATACAGTCCATAAATTAGGTTATTGTGTTAGACACAAAAGAAAAAAACTTAAAAAATATCAAGAGATTGGAGCAAAAGCTTTTATTCATAAAAATACCAATAAAATACCTATAAATAAAATTCAACAGTTATTTAAAGATGAAATAATTCAATTATTTCAAACTAAATATTATGACTTTATTATTAAACATTATTGAGAAATAAATTCAAAAAGAAAAATAAGTTACTTTGCAATTAGAGACATATTAATAGAAGAAAATATTTTAATTGATACTCTTAACAGAAAAACAAAAAAAGATATTCGTAAAAATTTAAAGGAACGAAGCCCCATCCTACGCAAAAGGAAATTATAAAATTTGGAGAGATATATGAAACTAATGTTTCAAATCATCAATGAATTAAAAACTTAAAATGTCATTTGAATATTATAATTGATAAAGCTAGTAAAAAGATTTTGGCAGGCTATTTCAGTAAGCAAGAAACTACTGAAAGTTATTATAATATCTATAAAGAAGTCTTTAAACATTAAGATTTACCAAAAATTAATTTTACTGATAATCAAGATGTTTTTAGAGTAAAAATAATGGCAATCTCTTTAATGATAGTGTTTTCAAATACTCAATTACAATTTATTTTTCCACTCCTTAGGAGTGAATACGAAACGACTTCTAGCCCTTAAAAAAGCATTAGTTGAAAGAACTTTCGGGACTTTGCAAATAATATAACCAAAGTAATTAGAACTTTAGATTTAAAAATATGGAACAATTAAATAATTATTTGCCCCATCTTATTCAAGAATACAATCAAGATTTTTAAATACCCTTATAGTTCAATTAGAATTAATAACTAGAAAATTTGACCAAGTTTTTTTATTGAAGTGAAAAAAATTAATAATAATGATCCTAGTATTAATTTTAAAAAGATAAGTGATTTATAAGCAAAGTTTTACTCCAATTTACTTTAAGACAAAGTTAAAATTAATGATTATGGAGATAAGTAATAAAGAACATTATACGTTAATTGGGAGTGATATTTACATTCTTATTCAAATTGAAGATGAGCATTTACATGCAAATAAAAAATTCAATTTAATTAGTATTTTGAGACTACTAAAATACCCAAAACTGATTTTCCTTGGAGAGAAAATAAATAAATTTTTTTGATAGAGAAAGAAAGAATACAAGATCTATTTTATTAGATAAATCTTTTATTTTAGGACATAATCGTTTATTATCTACATGACTCAAATCTTAGAATTAGATTATATTTTTTTAATAATTACTACTATACTAAATATAATTTTTGATTTCATGTTATGTATTTGTAACTATAGTAGTTAATTATAAAATCCCTGATCTCACTTGTGTTTTTCTTCATCAAAAATTTTACTATCATAATTTTCTTTTTCAATAATTTGATTAATTTGATTAATTAAAGCATCATTTTTACTTAGATACTTAGCTTGTATAAAACTTTCAATAATCTCATACATTAAACCAATACCAATAATTCGACCTCCAAAGCCAACAACATTTGCATCATATTTTTGCCTAGCATCAATAGCTGTCAAAACATCTTTTGCAAGAACTACTCTTGCTCCTTTAACTTTTTGAGCACTATTTGTAATTCCAACTCCAGTTCCACAAATTACAATTCCAAAGTCAGCTTTTTTTGTTACTACATTTACAGCAACTTGATGACCATATATTGGATAATGAGTTCTGTTAAAATCATTAGTTCCACAATCAATTACCTCAATTTTATTAGCTTTTAACATTTCAATTATTTTATCTTTAATATCTGTAACAATGTGATCACATCCTATTGCAATTCTCATTTTATTGTCCCTCCAACATATTTTCTAACATATTAATTCTTACCATATGTCTTCCAGCTTCAAAAGTAGCACTTAAATATGCATCAATTACATTTAACATATTCTCTTTACCTATTATAGAAAAACCTAATGATAAGACGTTTGAATTATTATGTTGAATTGTCATCTTCCCAGAATGATAATCTGATATTTGAGCTACTACAACTCCTTTTTTTTGAGCCATAATCATAAATGGTAAAGTTCCAAAATCATCAATAACAATTACTCTATCTAATTTTTTTTGATTTAAATTATCACTTAATTTATTTAAGTCATTAAATATACTAATCTCCTTTTGAAATGTAATATCAAAGTTTTGAGATTTAATATTTTCTAATAAAAAATTTTCATACTCTTTATCTATTTTATTATTTATATATACTATAATTTTGTTCATTTATACTTTCCTTTCCACTTAAAGATTAACACAGGAAAATAAAAAATGATAAAAAATTATCATTTTTTATCATTTTTAAACAACCTTTGTAGTTATAGAGATTTTTCTTAGTAAGTCTCTTTCTAGAGGTTCATCTAATACTAAAATATTAATTCTATCAATATTGCATATTAAATTTCCCTTTTCAACTTTACTAATTTTAGTTGAATCAATCAAACAAATAGTTTCATTTGTTAAATTAATTAAATTATTAACAAATTCTGCTTCATCTTCATGATTATTGTATAGATATAAATTTTTATCAAGATTAGTTACAGTTATAAAAGATTGAGAGAATTTTAAACTCTCTAATATTCTATTAGCAATTGGTCCGCACATTGCAGTTGATTGTGGTCTTAATCTACCACCAATTATTACAACATTTTTAACATTTGGTGAGTTGTTGGCTATTCTTGCTATTTCCATTCCATTGGTATATAAAACATTAATAGTTTTTGTAATAGATCTTACAAAAGTTTCACAAGTTGTTCCTGGACCTACAAATATTTCAGATGAGTTAATTAGCTCATTTGCTTTAATAGAAATTTTTTGTTTCTTTTCTTTATTTGTTTGCAACTTTTCAGCTCTAGTAATTTCATAGCCCTTATTTCTAAAGAAATTAATTAAACCCATATAAATTTTTATATATCCCATTTTTTCAAGAAATTTAACATCCCTTCTAACAGTTATTTCAGGAATGTTATAATCATGTCCTATTTCAATAAAAGATTTCATATTAAGATTTATTTGATCACTAAGATTTGCTAAATAAATATTAATACGTTCTGCCTTGTTATGGTTTTTCATAAAGCACCTCAAAATAATTTTAACCTAGAATAATATTAATTTAATCTTTTTTTATTTACACTAAAGTTTTTATTAAAGATTAAGTACCTATAATTTGTGTTTTCTAAAAAATAAAAAAAATCTTATATACAAATATATAAGATTAGTTTTTAATCTTTATCTTTTAAAGCTTCCAATGGATTAATTCTTTGAATATTTTTTCATCCTATTGCAAAAGTTACTATATAAATTGTTGCAATAACTGCAAATACTGTAAATGGCAATCACAGTGAGAAATTTACTGGTAAAACTCATGCAGTATTTAAAGCTAAGAAATCAGCTATTATTACAAAAATATATCATCCTGCTATAAAACCAATGACATACATGATTAGAATTGGTAGTATATACATTCCTAAAATTTGTCTTACAACATAAGAATTTGAATATCCTAGAGTTTTCATTGTTGCAATAAATTGTTTATTTTCAAAAATAATTAAACTTGTTGTTAAAAGAATAATTGTTGCAGAAACAATAATTGCTATTGTAATAAACATAATAATAATTAAATTTATTAAATCAGTAACTTGACCTAATATTTGTCTAGTTTGTTCTTTTGGTAACATTGTTGAAAGTGTTCCAATTCCATAACCCTGATTAAACTTTTCAGGATTTACTACTGTACATTGATTTTCATCATCTCTTGTTAAATTTTCTTCTGGACATGGTACAGAAATTGTTTCAAAACTTCCATTTAAACCAACTGAACTAAAATCACCAATTTTTGATGACACAGAAAATCCTTGAGTTAAATCAACAATATTATTATCATAACTATACTTATAATTAAATACAGGATATAAATTTTCATAAAGTTGATTCATATTTCTTCAACTTGATCCAATTTCACTTCTTTGTACATTAGCTATAAAGTCTTCATAAGTTCTATTTCCATCGTAAACTTCTTGTATAAATTCTTCTAGAGTAACTCCCTGAATTTTTTCCTCATCCTTATTTGAGAATTTTTCTAGTTTATACAATGGATTTCCTTGTGGATACTCTCTTACGAATCAATTTTCAAAGTTATATTTTTTAATCTGGTCATATTGCATAATTTTGTTTGCATTTTTATTTGAAATTCAACCTTGAGGTTGACCATAACCATCTTGCACTCCTGCAATTACAAATTCAATATCATCATACATTGAATTTATTTTAAGATTACCATTTTTATAACTATTATATATATCAATTGGATTTGTTGCATCTTCTGCATATTTTGCTGCTATACTAATATCATCAATTTTTGAAGAATCTACTCCTCCATCATTAGCAATTAAACTAGCAGAGTTATCAGCATACAACCCTCCATTAGTATAATAGCCATATGAAGATTGAGTTCTAAATTCATCAGAGAAATTTATAAACTTATTTTTTTCTATTAAATTATGACCATATTTAATATCATTTTTTAAAGTTAGTTCTTTATCACTTTCTTTTTTCCCAAGCAGTTCCTTTAAAATGCCTAAACTCAATGTCTGCCCTACTGTTTTATTTATTTTCTTATAAAAACTCTCATTAATAATAATAGGTATTTGCTTCTTATTATCTAAAAATAATTCATTAGTTAAATTAATTCCATTTTTATTTTTTAATGAGACCATTTGTGAATCTTTATCTATTCCAAAAATTTTTGCACTTTCAATTTTATTTTTCTTTGTTACAAACTCGGAATTTAACATTGTTCCAATTTCATCTTTCTTATTATCATATGGAATTAAATTAAAAGTAATATTATAATTTTGATTGTTTTCAATAGCCTCTTTCATATACTCTTGAACAAAATATGGGGATCTTGTATATGTAGTTTGTAAAACAGCAGTTCCCATCCTACCATCTATAACAGAACCAAATCATAAAGTAAATGCTGTATTTAAATTCATTAATAAATCTTTATCCATAATAGATAGAATTTCCTCTTCATTTATTTCCAAAGGACTTATAAAATTATTTTCTCACTTAAATTTAAAATCAGCTGTAGAAGAATTTTCAATAATCATAAATTCCTTTACATCATTTGGTTGCATTTTTTTCTTTCAAAACTTATTACTTAACTTATTAAAACTAGAGTTTAACTTATCTTCTGCTTTTTTAATATTTAATACGGAAGGATCTTCTGTATTAACCATACCTTTATTATAAGTTAAGTTTAATCCCTTTATATACTTGCTGTAAAATTGTAACATTAATCTAGTATATACTTTTAATTCATTAATTGAGGGTGAAGTTATAGAAGATAGCTGCTTTAAATCAACTATTAATTTAGTATAATCTGGTCACTGTGCTTGTAATTGCGTAAGAGCTATAGATGCACCAGTACCTGAAACCTCTGCTCTATCTAAATTTTGAAGCAATTTTGTAGACATATTTTTTCAATTTAAATATGAGAATTCAGTTCAAAAGAATTTGTCATTTTCTGCTATATCATATGTATAGTAATATGGACTTATTTTTCCTTCTAAAAGCTCTAAATAAACTTTTTCTCAATCTATTATATTATTAACTTTGGAAGTAGGAGCCTGTGGTTCCCCAATAATTGTTGGATAAGCTGTTCACCCATAATTATATCCTTCTGGTTTTGATCCTAAAAAATTTGATCCTATCTTATTACCACTACCACTATTTCGTATTAATACAAGCTCATCATATTGACCTCATCCTTCACTTCCACTATCTCAATTTGGGTTATATGTTCTTTGAAATGATCATGGGTTATTTGCTATTGGTTGAGTATATTCAACCATATTTTCATAGTTCATTCCATTGAATGTAGCTGTCATGTTATCTTTCATAACTTTTGGTGCCACAATTGTTGTTGTAATAAGAGTTGCACTTAAAAGCATTGTTGCGCTAACACCTACCAATTTTCCTAAAGAAGTCGTTAACAGAGCTGCTCTTAATCTTGGATTAAAACTTCTTTTTGAAAATAGAGACTTAATATACATTGAGAATTTATTAATTACTTTATCATCTCCACCTTTTAATAAAGTAAGTGCTGGTAGCCTAATTGTTCAATAACCAATTATAAATGCCAATAGTGTTAAACCAATTCATAAACCAATAATACTTGAACCAAATGAAACAATATTAAATTTAAATCCAAAGAAAGCAATATTAAAGTAATTTGAAAATATACTTACAATTATTGTTTCAATAAATATTGAAATAATATATCCCATTAAAGCTCCAAGAATTGAAACTATTAAAGGAAGCGCAATAAAGTTATTAACAATTTCTCGCTTTTTATATCCTAATGATTTTAAACATCCAATTTGTCTACTTTGCAATTCTACTTGTTTTTTAGTTGTTAATACTGTTGTAAACCCAGCAATTGCAACGATAACAACTATTAATCCTGTTGCCATTGAATTATAACCTGTCATAATTGATTTAAATGTTGTTATTCTAGCTGAGAATTTGTATAATGGATCATTTGAAACAAATATATATTTACTATCTATTTTGATATCTGCTCAAGTTTTATATTCTTTTTCTAGATTATTTAAAAGTTCATTGTTACTTTCATTATTTGCTTTTACAGAAATGTAGGCCTCTCTATCATTTTCAGAAGTCACAACTACTTTTGCATTTGAGACAATATATGAAGCCATAGTTTTTTGAACAACTTCTTTTTTTGTTGTTTCTTCTTCTTTTACTTTTGTAAAATTATATGCAGTACTTTCATATCCCATTCATGATGAATCCATGTACATTAAAACCTCATTATTAATGTTTGGCATTATTGTTGTTTCATCCATTATTGGAGTTGTAAAATCTGCTGATGTTCCAATTCCAACAACTTCGAATCAAACCTGGTTTTTATAACTATTACTGTTTAAAAAAGTTTGAACATCTTTCATATTTTTTAAATCCTCGTTAAGTTGTTTTACCTCAGCTGAGTTACCTTGTGTATTTTTAATTAATAAATCGTTTCCATATTTATCAGAGTTAATTCTAACAATGTCACCCGTTTTAATTCCATTTTGCTTAGCATAAGATTCACCAATAACAACTTCTTTAGCATTTCCTTTAAAAGTTCTTCCTTTTGAAATTACAAGTTTATCGACACCCTTATTTAAATCAGAATTAATTTTTGAGATTGCTTTAATTCTAATATCACCTTTTTTACCATATAAACCTGATATTAATCTTGCTTCAGTAAAAGATACATCCAAACCATATTTAAGTGCAATTTGATTCATAATATATTGTTGATAAAGCATATCATCTTTTGCAAGTTTTTTATCAGTTTCTCACTCTTTTATATCTTTACCATTTTCATCAGGTTCCAATATTTTATCTTCTAAATTAATATCTAAAACATAATCTCTTAAATTAGATTGTGTATTTAAATAATTATAAGCTCCAACTACTCTAGTTGAAGTTGCTCCTAAAACAGATATAACTAAAGATACCAACATAACTAAAAGTGATAAACCTATAATTTGTGATTTATTTCTTCCAGCCGACTTAAAAGCGTTCTTTAGTAAAAGTCTAATTCCCTTCATATTTAGTTTTCCTCCTATTAATTGATAATTACTCTTTTATTAAAAAATGTTTAGTGGAGGAGTAACTCCTTTTTTAAAAGTTTTAAGATGAAAACTCTTTTTACAATTAACAACTTCTTCTACAAAATAATTTTTCTCTAAAATATTTTCGAATTCTCAATCAATTTTTTGTAATAAAGATTTTGTAAGATTTGAATACTCCGAAAAGAATGATTCTTTTTTAACTATTCTTGAAAAATTAAAGAAAACTTGCTCAGTCATTTTTAATTTTATTTTATTTATTATTTTTTCATAAACTATATTTAGTGAAATAATTACACAAGTAAATGAAACTATTATAGTAAATGAAACTATTAAAAAGAATTCCAAATTTATTATAGCTTGATTTGAATCTCAAAAATATTCTACAGTTTGATATTCAGTTGAAATAAAAATTGGCACTGTAATTAATATTAAATTGAAAAACTTATTTAAATAAGTAAACCTTTTAAAACATTTAAATGTCTTAAAATCAATAAAACTTTTTTTAAGTTTATGAATTATAACCATTAATTCGATAACTATTCAAAAACATATTAAACTAATTATCACAGTGTTTATTATTCATGTAATTTGTATTGCAATGTAGAACTTTTCATTTGAATATTTAAAAAAAGTTGAAGTAAAAATAATAGTTAGATGAGTTAAAACAAATAACAAGTATAGTTTTTTTACATTTTTTTTATTATAACTATTCATATAAACTCCCCTAGAAAATTTACTCTTTAACATTATAATAACATTTTAAATAAAAATAACAAACTTTTGGTGTTAAGCAATTATTGTAAATTATTTAAAAATAAGTTTTTTTGAGATTTAATTTTAAAAAAATGTATCTAATTAAAAAATAAAAAATACGTTTAAAACGTATTTTAGTCGGCTTACTGTAAAAGAAATTTATTACATACCTTTTCCTTCTTGTTAAGAAAACTTATTCAAAAAAGATAAACTAATAAATATCTATTACTCATTTTTTGGTGTATTTAAGTTCACAATAACCGACCTAAATAAATAATACCTTAAAAAGTAGTTAATAAATAATCTTTTTTAAAATAAGTCCCTCAGGATTTGCAATATATGGCATTTTTTCTTCTTTTAGTTCTAAAACATTTATAATTTTTTCTAAACTAATTTTGTTTAAACTGTAAGCTATACAAGCCCCTATAATCATTCGAATTTGATATCTAATAAAACCTTTTGCTTTAAAAGTAATTAAAAATAAATCATTTTTTAAATCGCATTCAATTGAATTAATTTTTCTTTTTGTTTTAATTAAATCTACTTCCTCAGTCTTTAAACCTGAGAAATTTAAAAAATCATGATTACCTACAAAGATATTCAAGGCTTCTTTTAATTTTAAAATATTTAATGAATTCTTCGGCAAAAAATAATATCTATTTTCAAAGACATTATTTTTTCCTAAGTTTATTTTATATTCATAAATTTTTTCTTTGCAATTTCTAACTCTAAATTCCTTACTTATAGGCATCATATCTTTTACTTGAATACCCAAAGTTAAACTTCTATTTAATGCCTTTAAAAAACCATCAATATTTGGTTTAAAGTTTAATTCTACTCATGCCTTTTGATCATTTGCATGAACTCCTGAATCAGTCTTTGAAGCTCCAACTATTCTAAATATAGAGTTTTTAGCTACTTTTGCTATAGACTTTTCAATTTCGCCTTGAATAGTTAATTGTCTATTTTGTTTAGCTCAACCACAAAAATCAGTTCCATCGTACTCAATAGTTAATAAATAATAATACATTGTTACTTATTAAGAAAATAGAATTGTATCAATTCTAGGAATTTGTACCATATTTTGAAATGAACTGATATTTATATAACAAATAAGAGTTGCAAATAAACCCATTCCAAGAGTAAAAATAATAACATCTAAAAATCTAAATTTTACTTGTCTATATCTCGTTCTTTTGGCATGAGGATCATATCCTCTCGAATCCATTGCATAAGCTAAATCCTCAGCTTTTTGAAAAGCTGATACCAATAAAGGAATAATTAAAGAAGTCATTGATTTAGCCTTATCAATTAATTTTCCATTTTTAAAGTCAATTCCCCTTGAAGATTGGGCTTTCATAATTCTCCCTGCTTCATCAATTAAAGTTGGAATCATTCTTAAAGCAATTGAAATAATTGTTGAGAAAATATATACAGGTATCCCAATTAATTTTAAAGGTCATAATAAATCTTCAATTGCTAATGTTAATTCTAAAGGTTGTGTTGTACCTGTTAAAATTGTAGTTAAAGTAATCATTAAAAATATTCGAATTGTCATATATAAAGCTGAATATAAAGCTTTTTCTGAAAAACAAATTGCTTTTCATTTGTAAATATAACCATAAGCATAAGCACCCGTATCATGTACTCCATTTGCTAGATCTTCAAAACCTTTCGGCTTTAGCATAAATATATTAATTAAAATTAAGACCAAAAATATAAATATTATTGGAAAAAATAACTTAATTAACATTTTAAAGCTTAATTTACTTATAATATACATCATAAAAATAAAAGCTGCTGTAAATACAAAACCTGTATAGCCAATAGGCAAAAATACAACAACAATTAATGAAATAATCATAAATAGTTTCAATCTTGGATCCATTTTATGAATTATTGAATTATAGGGCATATATCTACCAAATACCATTCTCATTATTGAATTTCTCCTTACCTATTTTCTTTTAGCTTTAACAGCTAATTTTATTGCTTTTGCAAGTTCTTCAACTGATCTAAACTCAGTTTTTGTAACATCAAGACCTGCTTTTTTTAATTTATGAGCAAGTTTATATAATTTTGGTGGTTCTATTTCAATTTCTTCTAATAATTTATTATTAGAGAAAATTTCAAATGGGGTTCCTTTTGAAATAACTTTACCTTTATGCATAACAATTACTTGATCTGCAATCTGTAAAACATGATCCATATTATGAGTTACAATAATAATTCTCTTATTTTTTTCTTTATTTAATTTATTAAATAAATTCATAAAGTCTTCTTCACCTTGAGGATCTAAACCACCTGTTGGTTCATCAAGAACAAGTGTATTTCCATCCATTGCAATAATTCCTGCAATAGCAACCCTACGTTTTTGACCACCACTTAAATCAAATGGACTTCTTTTAGCATAATCTACTGGTAAATCTACCATCTTTAATAATCCAGGAACCTTTTCAAAACTTTCTTTTTTATTTGCTCCTAGATTAATTGGTCCAAAGGAAATATCTTTTTCTATTGTATCTTGAAATAATTGATACTCTGGGAATTGGAATACTAACCCAACTTCCCTTCTTAATTCTTTAACCTGTTTAATTTTTTTAGTAGATGCAGGAATTTGAAAGTCCCCAATTTTTGTTCGTCCAGTTTCAGTTACTAATAATCCATTAGTTAATTGTATTAAAGTAGATTTACCACTACCTGTCATACCAATTACTGCTGTAATTTTTTTCTCTTCAATAATTAAATCAGTTCCATTTAAAGCTCTGAATTCGAACGGAGAGTTTTTGCTATATGTATAAGCAACTGACTCAAATTTAATTTCTCCATTAAAATCTCATTTTGGCTGACTTACCATTTTAAGTTTTCTTTTAAATTCCTTTTTAACTAAAGAGTCTTTTTTTGGTTGACTTATATATCATTCCTTAACTTCTTTAATTCTTTGAGGCATTAATTCTTTATCTTTTTTTATATCTGCTTTAATTTCTTTTTGATATTGGCTTTGATTTTTTTTATCTTCTTTAATTAATTTTTTTACTTCTTTGTGTCTTTTTTTTCTGCTTTTATTATCATGCTTTTGCTTTTCATTTAATTCTTTTAAATGAATTTTATATTCAACTTTATGTTCTTTTTTCTCTGCTAAAGCTTTTGCTTTTTGTTCTGGTGACATTCTTTTTATTTGAGACATATATTTTTCACCAACTCTTCCAAATTTGCACTTCCAGAGATTTTAAGCCCCTCGTTTTGCAAAGCCTCTTCAATTTGTGCTACAAAAGGAATATCTAAATGAATAGATCTCAAGAATTCTTTTTCAGATAGTATTTCCTTTGGTGAACCAAATTTAACTAATTCGCCTTTATTCATAACCATAACTTTATCAGCATTTAAAATTTCATCCATATCATGAGTAATAGAAAAAATTGTTTTTTCTCTTGTGTTTTTTAATTCTACCATAATTTCTTTTACTTCATTTTTTCCTTTTGGATCCAACATACTTGTTGCTTCATCAAAAATTAATATATCTGGAGATAAAGCTAAAGCAGAAGCGATTGCAACTCTTTGTTTTTGACCACCACTTAGCATTAAAGGTTCGTGATCTAAGAATTCTTCCATTCTTACTTTTTTAGCAGATTTCATAATAATATCTGCCATTTTAGACGGAGCAATTCTTCTATTTTCTAATCCAAATGCAATATCATCTCTTACAGTAGAACCAATAAATTGATTGTCTGGATTTTGAAAGACAATGCCTAAAAATTTACGAATCATATTTATATTATTTCTTGTAACTTTATTTCCATATACTTCAATAGAACCTACTGTTGGTTGTAAAACCCCAATAATAATTTTTGAAAGTGTAGACTTACCACTACCGTTATGTCCAATAATAGCTACATAATCTCCATGCTTAATTTCAACACTAACTCCATTAACTGCAAAAGGATGTCCTTCTCTATATCTAAACTTAATTTTTTCAAGTTTTAAAGCTGTATCAGATAGCTTTGATAGTAATCCACCATGACCTCTGTCTTTAATAGCTATTTTTGATTCTTTATATAAAAAGACTGCTAACTTATACTCTTCAAATAATTTTCAATATTCTTTTGAGTTTTTAGAGGCTTTTTTTAATTCTTGTTTTGCTTTTATTACATTGTCAAAAAAGAAGCTATTATTAGAAACTTCCTTAAATTCTTTTTTTATTAATTTGTACTCATTTTCAGTTGCCTTAACAAAATCCATATCAACTTCACGTCTAGAAAACTTACTTCTTGCAATAATCATTTTTTGACTTGCTCGAATTAACTTATCATTATGTTCATTTAGTTTAAGCCTGAATTCATTTAATTTTTCAGTTGCATTTAAATTGTTGCTTGACATAGTATTACCTCTCATACATTTATTATTATATCAAATATAAATATTTAAACATTATTAGATTATAAAAAATATAATTTAGTAATATTTAAGCAGACATATTTTTACTTAATTGGTTTAGAATATTTATCTGCTTGTTGAAGACATTGTTTTATAATTTCTTCAAACTTATAATCTTGTAAAACTTTTTGACCTTCAATTGTTGAACCATTAGGAACACAAATACTATCAATCATTTCCTTCAATTCCATCTGTGAATTGGCAGCATTTCTAATACTTCCAATTATTGACTGTTCAACAATTCTAAAAACTTTTTCTTTTTCAATGCCATTTTCAATGCCATAATCTGTAATTGCCTTAAAAAAAGTAAATACATAAGCTGGCAGACAACCAGAAATTGCTGTGAAAGTAGCAAAGTTTTTTTCTTCAATTAACTCTACAATACCACAACTTTCAAACATTTTTATAACAAAGTCTAATTCTTCTTTTGCAGCATTATTATATGCAATAGCTGTCACTGATTTTTGTATTGAAGCATTCATATTTGGCATTATTCTTATAATTTTTAAATTTTTCTGCTTTTTAAATTTTAACTTAATTTCTTCTATTTCTATGGCATTAACCATTGAAATAATGGTTTTATTTGTTAAGTCTAACCTATTTAAATTTTGACATAATTTATCAAAATCAATTGGCCTAACAGCAAAAATAATATAGTTTATATTTTTGGATACTATTTCTTCTAAATTATTTAAGGAATTAGCACCTTTTACAGATTTTATTACTTTGTCTTCTAATTCTTTAAGTGTATCATAACCATAAAATTTTGCCTTAATTTGCTTATTTTTAAGCATTCCTTTAAACAAAGATGATCCCATATGACCTAAACCAATAAATAAAATATTGTTCATAAGCATGCCTCCTTAATATATTATAAATCTTTTATAATAGTGTATTCAAAGAAAAATAAATTAATAAAAAAAGCTCCTTTTGGGAACTTTTTTTATTATAAATAATTAAACTAACTCTATGATACACATTGGTGCATTATCACCACGACGGTTATCCAATTTAAGAATTCTTGTATAACCACCTTCTCTTGTTTTAAACCTTTTTGCAATTGTTGAAAACAATTTTTGTAATGCAGTTTCCTTCTCAGAAGCATCAACATGTCTTAATCAAGCAGCAGCTTGTCTACGAGCATGTAAGTCACCCCTTTTACCAAGTGTAACCATTTTGTCAAAGTGTTGTCTTAATTCTTTAGCTCTAGTTTCAGTAATTTCTAATCTTTCTGAAATTATTAGCTCTGTAGTTAAGTTTCTCATTAAAGCAACTCTTCAAGCAGTGTTTTTACCTCTTTTTTGAATATATGACATATAACTACACCTTCCTTCTAGTCTTGTTTAAAAGTTAATCCTAATTGAACAACTTTATCTTTAATTTCTTTTAATGATTTTCTACCCAAGTTTCTTATTTCTTGAATATCATCTTCAGTACGAGAGACTAAGTCACGCAATGAATTGATGCTTGCTCTTTTTAAACAATTTAAACTTCTTTGTGTAAAGTCTAAATCTTCAATTAAACGATCTAATTCTTTTTCATCTTCTTCATTTGTTGCCCCAATTACATTTAATTCATTAATTTCATCATTTAGATTTACAAAGAATTGTAAGTGTTCAACTAATATTTTTGCAGCTGTTGCAACTGCATCACTTGCAGTAACAGTTCCATCAGTTTCAACTTCTAAAACAAGTTTTTCTAAATCTACTGATTTTCCAATTTTTGTTGCATCTACATGATATGCAACTTTAACAATTGGAGAATAATTTGAATCGATTGTAATTGCATCTGCAACTAATTTCTCTTTTTTATTATCTTTAAATGATCTATAACCTCTTGAGTTTTTTGCAAATAAAGTTAAATCTAAAACTCCACCGTCTGCAATTGTACATATGTGTAATTCTGGATTTGTAACTTCAACTCCAGTAGGTAAGCTAATATCTCCTGCAGTTATTTTTCCAACTCTTGTAGAACTAACTTTTAATTCAACAAACTCTTCATCTTCAAATATTTTTGAATCAATTTTTAAAGCTAATTTTTTTAGATTTAAAATAATTCTACTTACATTTTCAACAATTCCATTTATTGATGTAAATTCATGGGCTGCACCTACAATTTTAATTGCATAAACAGCAGCTCCTGGTGTTGAAGAAATTAATGTTCTTCTAATTGCATTACCAAGAGTTGTTCCAAATCCTCTTTCAAGAGGTTCAACTTTAAATTCCCCATAGTTTCTGTTTTTCTCTTCTTTTAATAATTTAAATTCTGGTCTTGAAAATTGTTTCATATTTTTTTATTAACCTCTCGGGCGTTTACGTGGACGCACTCCATTGTGGGGAATTGGTGTTGTATCTTTAATTGAAGTTATTTCTAATCCGATACCCTGTAAACTTCTAACAGCAGCATCTCTTCCTGGACCTGGACCTTTTACTTCAACAGCAATAGATTTAACTCCATTGTCCATAGCCCCTTTACCAGCAGCTTCAGCAATTAACTGAGCAGCATAAGGTGTTGATTTTTTACTTCCTCTAAATCCCATTACTCCAGCACTTGATCAAGCTATAACATTACCTTTTTCATCTGAAACAGTTACGATTGTATTGTTGAATGTTGAGTGAACGTGAGCTATACCTTTAGCAATATTCTTTTTAACTTTTTTCTTGTTGTTTTGTTTATTATTTGCCATAGTTTATACCTCTCTAACTATTTTTTCTTATTAGCTACAGTTTTTCGAGGACCTTTTCTTGTACGTGCATTTGTCTTAGTTGACTGTCCACGAACAGTAAGTCCTTTTCTGTGTCTCATTCCTCTGTAACATCCAATTTCCATTAAACGTTTAATGTTTAATGCTGTTTCTCTTCTTAAATCTCCTTCAGTTTTTACTTTAGAAATTTCTTGAGAGATTGATTTAATATTCTCTTCTGATAAGTCTTTAACTCTTGTATCTTCGCTTACTTTTGTAGCCTCAAGGATTTTTTGTGAAGTTGTTAAACCAATACCATAAATATAAGTTAGAGCAATAACTACTCTTTTTTCATTAGGTATCTCTACCCCATTTATACGAGCCATTATTAATTTCCTTTCTAATAAGATTAACCTTTTTTATTTTATTAATAAATATTAATAAAATAATTAACCTTGTCGTTGTTTATGTTTTGGTTGTTCACAAATAATCATTACACGGCCTTTACGTCTTATTACACGACACTTGTCGCAAATTTTTTTGACAGATGATCTAACTTTCATCTTTTCTAACCTCCTGATTTTGTGTACTTAATTTATATTTACATTTTTGATTGAAATTACTTATTTACCATTTTTAAAACGATATGTAATTCTTCCACGTGTTGGGTCATATGGTGAAATTGCAACAGTAACTTTATCTCCTGGTAAGATGCGAATGTAATTCATTCGGATTTTACCAGACACGTGGGCGTCTATAACTATTTCATTTTCTAATTTCACCTTAAAAGTAGCATTTGGTAGTACCTCTAAAACGGTACCATCCACTTCTAAATAATCTTCTTTTGCCATTATTCTGTTTCCTCCTTGGTTTTAAATAAAGTTAATACCTCTGGATCTCCTTCAGTGATCAAAATAGTATGTTCAAAGTGGGCAGTCATGCTACCATCTTTTGATGACACTGTTCAATCATCATCAGCAACAATAGTTTTATTTGTTCCTATTTGAACCATCGGTTCAATACAAATAGCCATTCCTGGAACTAATCTCATTCCAGTATTTTCTATTCCTACATTAGGAACAAAGGGATCTTCATGCATTTCCAATCCAATACCATGTCCTGAATAATCTGTTGGCAAATGATAACCATTTTCTTCAATAAATTTTTGAACAGTAGAAGAAATAGTTCCGATGCGTACACCAGCTTTTACCTGCTCAATTGCCAAGTATAGTGACTTTTCAGTCAACTCTATTAGTTTATCATACTTTTTATCTTTTGAGTTACCACAAATTGCAGTTATTGCTGCATCTGCATGATATTTTTCAAAAACACATCCTGCATCAATTGATACAATATCTCCATCTTTTAATATTCTATTTCTAGGTATTCCATGAATTAATTGTTCATTAATTGATATACATATATGTGCAGGAAATCCACCATAACCTTTAAAATTACTTGTACAACCTTTTTTTGTAATAAAATCTATAAAAAATTTATCTAATTCCAAACAATTAATGCCTGGTTTAATCATTTTTTTTAGTTCATGTAAGGCTTCTCCAAGAACTCTTCCCGCATATCTCATTTTTTCAATTTGTTCAGCATTTTTAATTGTAATAGCCATTTATTAAAAACCCAAAACTTTTTCTACTCTAATATAAAGTTCTTCAGGTGAACAATTGTCAGCATCAATTTTTATTATTTTATCTTTATAAAATTTTATTAATGGTGCTGTTTGATTATGATATGCTTCTAATCTTATTTTTATTTTATCTTCTTGATCATCAGGGCGCACAATTAAAGTGCCATTATCAAAATCACAAATTCCTTCTTTTAAAGGTTTTCTAGTTATTCTATGATAACTTCTTTTGCAAATTTGACAAATCATTCTTCCTGTTAAACGATCCATTAAAGTGCTTTCATCAATATCCAAGTAAACCACTTGATCAATTTTTTCATCTAATTTTTCTAACATTTTGTCCAAAGCTAAAGCTTGATCATCTGTTCTTGGAAAACCATCAAAAATTAAATCCTTTTTTTTACCTTTAAGGTATTTTTCAACCATTGAGTTTGTTATTGAATCTGGAACTAACTTTCCCTTATTTATAAACTCTTGAGCTTTTAAACCTAATTCAGTTTTGTTTAAAATATTATCTCTAAATAAATCACCAGTTGAAAGTTGTGTAAAAGCCTTTTTCTCACAAAGAAACTCTGAAAGAGTTCCTTTACCACTACCTGGAGCACCAAGTAAAATTATATTCATAATTGCTATTTCTCCTTATTATCAAATATGTGAATTATAGGCAGTTTCATTTTCACTAAATTTATCTTGTTTTTTATCCAAGAATGATTGTTGAATCAATCTACCTTTTAATTGTTGAACAGTTTGAATTGCAACTGAGATTACAATTATTAAACCGGTTCCCCCAATTGCTAAGTGAGATGGTAAAGCTGTAATTTTTGAAATTACATAAGGAAGAACGGCAATTCCTGCAAGGAATAATGCTCCAATAATACTTAATCTATTAATTACCCCTGATAAGAATTTTTCAGTTTCTTTTCCAGGTTTAATTCCTGGAATAAATGTCCCAGATTTTTTAAAGTTTTCTGTAATTTTTTCAGGATTAATTTGTACTTGTGCATAAAGGAAAGTAAATAGAATTGTTAGTATTCCATAAATTGCAATTCCTCACCATGTACCAAATGATAAGTAATTTTGTGTAAACAACACAAAACCATTATTTGGGTTTGTAGCTGCAATAATTTGAGCAACTGTCATTGGTGTTGAAATTATAGCTGAGGCAAAAATAACTGGAATAACCCCTGCATTATTTAATTTCAATGGCAGATATGGTGTGTGATCTTTTGTATCAACTAATCCCGCACCAGTTTGTTGAATTGGAATTTTTCTTTCAGCTTCATTCATTAAAACAACAACAAAAATAACTAATAAGAATGAAATAATATATATTAGAAATTTCAATAATCCATCAAATAGAATTGTTGATTCTCCTTTTATTTCAACTCAAAACTTAAATGTGTTTGTAAAGTTATTTGGCATTTGTGAAACAATACCTGTAAAAATAATAATTGAAACTCCATTACCAATACCTTTAATTGTTATTTGATCTGAAATTCATAGCATTAAGAATGTTCCACCAAGCATTACTGTTGGTACTAATATGTAATAAAATCATGCAGGTCCAGTTCCTTGTGCATTTGTACCTCATTTAGCATCAATTAGTCCTTGACTTGTTAATGTAAAGATTGTAGCTACAGATTGCATTAATGCAAATGGAATTGCTAATAACTTGGTTAACCTATCTAATTTTCTTCTTCCTCTTTCACCAGATTTACTTCATCTTGTTAAAACAGGAATAACATCAGTTGAAAGTAATTGAACAATAATTGAGGCAGTAATATAAGGTGAAACACCTAAAGCCAAGATTGAGAATTGTCCAATACTTCCCCCACCTAAAGTAGATAATAATTGGAAAAAGTCTTGATTTCCAACTGATTCTTTAAAATTTGCTGAAACTTGAACTCCAGGAACTGTTAATAAAGTTCCCATTCTAATTATTATTAATACTATTAAAGTAAAAACGATTCGTTTGACAAGGTCTTTGTTTCTAACAAAGAAGCCACCTTTAGCGAATTCGTTTTTATATTTAGTTTTTTTAGCCTTTTTAGTTTTATTAACTTTAGCAGCCACCTAAATCACCTCTATAGTACCACCAGCAGCTTTAATTAACTCTTCAGCGCCTTTTGATACTTTATTTACTTTAACTTTTATTGACTTAGTAATTTTACCATTTCCTAGTACTTTTACTAATGTTTTTTCATTTTTAATAATTTTTTTCTCCATTAAAGTTTTATGATTTACTTCAGTTAACCCTAATGTTTCTAATTTATCTAAATTAATTAATACAAACTCTTTTCTATTTAAGCTTGTAAAACCTATTTTAGGTAATCTTCTGAATAAAGGAGTTTGTCCCCCTTCAAATCCAGGTCTTACCCCTCCACCAGAACGTGAATTTTGACCTTTATGTCCTCTAGTTGATGTTTTACCTTTACCAGAAGCCATACCACGACCAACACGTGTTGAGTCTTTTTTACTTCCTGGTGTAGATTTTAATTCATGTAATTTCATAAATAATTACTCCTTCTTAAGCTATTGTAGCTTCTTTAGTTTCTTTTTTAATTTCAACTTGAGTTCCACGTAATCTTGCAATTTGTTCTGGTGTTTGCATTTGTTGTAAACCTTCTAATGTAGCTCTTATCATATTGATAGGTGTATTTGATCCCAATGATTTTGTATAGATATCTGAAATTCCAGCTAATTCAACAACAGCACGAACTGGACCACCAGCAATAACTCCTGTACCTTTTCTTGCAGGTTTAATCATAACTTTTCCAGCACCATAATGTCCCATAACATCATGAGGTACTGTAGAACCTGCTAATGGAATTCTAATTAAAGATTTTCTTGCTTCTTTAATAGCTTTCTTAATTGCATCTGGTACTTCGTTAGCTTTTCCTGTTCCTAACCCAACTCTACCTTTTTTATCACCAATAACTACAACTGCTGCAAATCTGAATCTACGTCCACCTTTTGTAACTTTTGTAACACGGTTAATAGTAACAACTCTTTCTTCATAAGGGTTGTCTTCTCTGTTTCTGTTGAATTTTGAATCTCTTCTTTGTCCGTTAGGTCTATTGTTATTGTTATTGTTTGGTCTAGTTTCTCTTTTGTCTTGGTTGCTTGAATCTACTTTTGGAGTTGATTCAGTTTTAACAACTTTTGTTTCTTCTGTCATTTTTTCTTAATCTCCTTCTAGAATTTCATACCATTTTCTTTTGCAGATTCTGCAAAAGCTTTTACTTTACCATGGAATAAATATCCACCTCTATCAAATACTACATTAGTTATTTTTTTACTTTTTGCTTTTTCAGCAATATCTTTTCCCACAGCTTTAGCTGCATCAACGTTACGTCCGTTTTTAAATCCCATTTTTATTGAAGATGATGATACTAATGTAACACCACTTGCATCATCAATTATTTGAGCATAGAAGTATGAGTTTGATTTAAATACATTTAATCTTGGTTTAGCACTAGTTCCAGACACTTTATTTCTTACTCGATAGTGTCTTCTTTTTCTAGCTTCTGCTTTAGTGTATTTCATATTTACTTCTCCTTAGCAACAGCCTACTTACCAGCTGCTTTACCTTCTTTTCTAATGATTTTTTCATCTTTGTATTTAACACCCTTACCTTTATAAGGTTCTGGTCTTCTATATGCTCTAATATTTGCTGCTACTTCTCCAACTAATTGTTTATCAATTCCTGATATTTTAATTTCTGTTGGTTTTGGGATTTCTACTAAAATTCCATTTGGAACTTCGTATTCTACAGGGTGTGAAAACCCTAGCGATAAGTTGATTTTATTGCCAGCTAATGCAGCACGATAACCAACCCCAACAATTTCAAGTTCTTTTACAAATCCTTCGCTAACTCCAGTTAACATTCCTTTAATTAATGAATTTGTAGTTCCATGTAATTGTTTTGTATGTTTTTGTTCGTTTTTTCTAAGAGTTTGTAATTCACTACCTTCAACTTTAATTTCAATTAAATGGCTGAAAGTTTGAATTAATTCACCTTTTGATCCTTTTATAGTTACAACGTTATTTGTTTCAACTTTAACCTCTACTCCGGCGGGAATACTTAATATTCTGTTTCCTATACGTGACATATATTAATTCCTCTCCTTATCAAACAAATGCTAGAACCTCTCCACCAATGTTTTGGTGACGAGCTTCCTTATCTGTCAAAATTCCGTTTGAAGTTGAAACTATTGCAATACCCAAACCGTTTAATACTTGAGGTAAGTCATGAGAATTTGAGTAAACTCTTAATCCTGGTTTTGAAATTCTTTTTAATCCTTTAATAACTCTAATTTTCCCCTTGTATTTTAAGCTTATAGTAATGTCTTTCTTAAAGTCATCTGCAACTTTGAAGTCTTCGATGAAACCTTCTTTTTTAAGAATGTTTGCTATTTCCAATTTTACTTTGCTTCCTGGAATTAGAACGTCTTTGTGAAAACGTTGGTTTGCATTTCTAATTCTAGTAAGCATATCTGCGATTACATCTGTTGTCATAATTTCTTTTTCCTTTCACTATCATGAAGCTTTCTTAATACCAGGGATTTGACCTTTGTATGCTAAATCTCTGAAGCATACACGGCATAGATTAAATTTTTTCAAAACTGAATGTGGTCTACCACAATTTCCACAACGTGTGTATTCTCTAACTTTGAATTTTTGGACTTTTGCTTGTTTTACTTTTAATGATTTTTTTGCCATTTTATCCTATTCTCCTCAATTACTTAACGAAGGGCATTCCTATTTTTTGTAATAATGAGAATGCATCGTCCTTTTGGTTTGCTGTTGTAACTATTGTGATATCCATTCCACGAACTTTCTTAACTTTATCATAGTCTATTTCGGGAAAGATGATTTGTTCTTTGATACCCATTGTGTAGTTTCCTTGTTTATCAAAACTAGTTTTTGGTACCCCTCTAAAGTCACGCACACGTGGTAACGCAACTGAAATTAATTTATCTAAAAATTCATACATTCTTTTTCCTCTTAAAGTAACTTTTGCTCCAATTGGCATACCTTCACGCAATTTGAATACAGCTAAAGATTTTTTAGCCTTAGTCACAAGAGGTTTTTGTCCTGTAATTTGTTGTAATTCGATTACTGCATCATCTAATTTCTTAGTGTCTTGTACAGCATCTCCAATACCCATGTTGATAACGACTTTTGCTATTTTTGGAACTTGCATGATTGATTTGTATTGCTTTTCTTTAAATAATTCTGGGATGATTTTTTCTTTATATTTTTGTTCTAATCTATTAACATTTGCTTTTGCCATATTAACTTGTCCCTTCCCTATTTAACTTCTACGCCAGATTTTTTAGCAATTCTAACTTTTTTTCCATCTGCAATTTTGTATCCAATTTTTGTAAAGCCATTTTTATTTTTTGGATCAACCAATGAAACATTTGAAATATCTACTGATGCAGGTATTTCTTTCATTCCACCTTCTTGATCTGTTTGTGAAGGTTTAGCATGTTTAATTGCAACAATTCCTTCAACATAAACTCTTTTTTTATCCTTTGATACTTTAACTACTGGTCCAATTTTTCCTTTGTAATTTCCGGCGATAACTTTTACAACATCTCCTCTTAAGATTTTTGATTTATTCATAAAAGTTCTCCTTCTATAGCACTTCGGGAGCTAGAGAGGCAATTTTTGCAAATCCAGCATCCTTTACTTCACGTGCGATTGGACCAAAGATACGAGTACCTCTTGGTGTTTTATCATCTTTGATGATTACTGCAGCATTTTCAGAAAACTTAATGTATGTACCATCAGCTCTTCTTAAACCTCTTACAGTTCTAACAATAACGGCTTTAATAACTTGACCTTTTTTAACAGTTCCACCGGGAGCTGCCGATTTAACAGTTGCAACAACAATATCACCAATATTTGTGAATTTTCTAACACTTCCACCTAAATTACGAATAACTAATATTTCTTTAGCACCTGAGTTATCAGCGACTTTTAATCTTGATTCATTTTGTATCATTCTGTCGTACCTCTGAAATTAGATAATTGCTTTTTCAACAACTCTAACAAGTCTAAAGTTTTTAGTTTTACTCATTGGGCGAGTTTCCATAATTTCAACTCTGTCTCCCATTTGAGCACTCGAATTTTCATCGTGTGCTTTGTATTTCTTTGAATACTTAACACGTTTCTTGTAAATTGGGTGGTTTTTATATGTTTCAACTAATACGGTAATAGTTTTATCCATTTTGTCTGAAACTACTCTACCAGTATAAGTTTTTCTTAAATTTCTTTCCATGGTTATTTAGCTCCTTTAATTAATGATTTTGCTGCTTGTTGCTTAGCTGCTTTTCTTTCAGCTAACTTTTTATTAGCTTCTTCAATTTGTCTTCTTGCTTCTACTACATTTGATCCAAATGTATATGTTTTAGCATTGGCAGGTTTTTTTGAAAGTTTCAAGTCAATACCTTCAATACGATCACCTTTAATTACCCCAACCTTAGCAGATTTAATATTTACATCTTTTAATGACGCTTTTCCTTTTCCAGTTGCTTTTGCTTCTCCAGCTGGAACAACTTTGCTACTTACTTTTGCGCTAGCTGGTTTTTTAACTGGTGTTTTAGCAACTACTTCTTTTTTAGGAGCAGGAGCAGGTTTAGGTTTAGCAACTACTTCTTTTTTAGGAGCAGGAGCAGGTTTAGGTTTAGCAACTACTTCTTTTTTAGGAGCAGGAGCAGGTTTAGGTTTAGCAACTACTTCTTTTTTAGGAGCAGGAGCAGGTTTAGGTTTAGCAACTACTTCTTTTTTAGGAGCAGGAGCAGGTTTAGGTTTAGCAACTACTTCTTTTTTAGGAGCAGGAGCAGGTTTAGGTTTAGCAACTACTTCTTTTTTAGGAGCAGGAGCAGGTTTAGGTTTAGCAACTACTTCTTTTTTAGGAGCAGGAGCAGGTTTAGGTTTAGCAACCACTTCTTTTTTAGGAGCAGGAGCAGGTTTAGGTTCTACAACCACTTCTTTTTTAGGAGCAGGAGCAGGTTTAGGTTCTACAACCACTTCTTTTTTAGGAGCAGGAGCAGGTTTAGGTTCTACAACCACTTCTTTTTTAGGAGCAGGAGCAGGTTTTTCTTCTTTAACTTCTATTTCAATTGGTTCTTTTGGTTCCTCAGTTGCATTTTGCATTGCTGCCATAATTGCATCCTCTGAAACTTGTTCTCCAGTTCCAAATTGCTCTTGTTGAAGTTTTTCAATCATATCCTTATGTTTTTTACGAACTTCTTTACCAGCTTTTTCAGCTTCAACAACTGCTTTTGAATAATCTGCTTTAATAGTTTTATTTACTTCTTCTCCAGCTGTTCTTCTTTCACCTAATAACATTTCAATTCTTGCAATGTCTTTTCTAAGTGAAGGAATTCTGTGAGTTTGTTCTAAACTACCTACAGCAGCTTGAAATTTAAGAGCGAATAATTCAGCACGGCGATCTTCACCAAGTTTGATTAAATCTTCCACTGATTTTGTTCTTAATTCTATCATGAAGTCTACTGCTTTAGACATTATTCATCACCTCTCTTAACGATTTTGCAACGCACTGGTAATTTATGCATTGCTAAACGTAAGGCTTCACGAGCAACTTCTTCTGAAACTCCACCAACTTCAAACATGAATTGGCCAGTTTTAACAACTGCTACTCATTCTTCAGGAGATCCTTTCCCTGAACCCATACGTACTTCTAATGGCTTTTTAGTTATTGCCATATGAGGGAAGATTCTAATTCAAACTTTACCAAAACGTTTCATATAACGTGTCATAGCAATACGAGCCGCTTCTATCTGTCTTGAAGTAATTCAATTACCATCTAATGACATCAATCCGTACTCACCAAATGCGATAAATTTTCCACCTTTTGCTTTTCCTTCGTAACTCACTCTGTGAGGACGACGGAATTTAACTCTTTTGGGCATTAACATAACTATTTAACCTCCCTTGGTGTTCTTTGAGGTTTTTTGTCCTCAATCGCTTTCGAATTGTTTTGGTTTTGTTTTCCTATAATTTCCCCGTGGTTAATTCAAACCTTAACCCCGATTTGTCCATATGTAGTTCTTGCTTCATATAGAGCATAATCAATATCACTTCTTAAAGTTGATAATGGTACTGAACCTTCAAGGTATCCTTCAGTACGAGCCATTTCAACTCCTCCAAGTCTTCCAGAAACTGCAGTTTTAATTCCTTTAGCTCCAGCTTTTAAAGCTTTTCTAATAGCTAATTTTTGTACAGTTCTAAATGATGCACGATTTGTAATTTGTTCTCCAATAAATTGTGCAACTAATTTTGCATCAACATCTGGATTTTTTATTTCAATTACTTTAACTTTTACGTCAGCTTTTCTATCTTTTATTGTTTTTCTAACTGTTAAAACGATATTTTCAACATTTTTACCTTCTTGTCCAAGAACAATAGCTGGACGTGCAGAACGAATTACTAGAGTGATTTCTTTTTTAGTTCTTTCGATTTCAATTTTTGAAACAGCAGCGTTTTTTAATTGTTTTTCAACAGCTTTTCTAATTTTGATATCTTGATGCAATCACTTAACATATTCACCTTTTTCAGCATATCAGCGGTTATCTCAACCTCTAATAATACCTATTCGTAAAACATTTGGAGATACTTTTTGTCCCATACTCTATAATTCCCTTCTATCTTTCGTCGCTAACCACTATTGTAATATGGCTAGTTCTTTTCAAAATTTCATAAGCTCTTCCGTGAGCTCTTGGTCTAAAACGTTTTAATGTTGGTCCTTCATTTACGAAGATTGTTTTAACAAATAATTGATCAGCTTCCATACCGTTATTGTTAACAGCATTTGCTACAGCTGAGTTTAATAATTTTAATACTGGTTCTGAAGATCTTTTGTCTTGGTTTTGAAGAATTGCTACAGCTTCTGATATTTTTTTACTTCTGATAGTGTCAGCTACTAGTCTAACTTTTCTTGGTGAGATTCTAATCATTGTTAATTTTGCTTTTGCTTCCATATTTTGAAACTCCTATTTCCTAATGATTATTTTTTCTTTTTCTTATCATCACCATGACCACCAAACTTACGTGTTGGTGAAAATTCTCCTAATTTGTGACCTACCATATCTTCTGTAACATAAACTGTGATAAATTCTTTCCCGTTGTAAACTCCAAATGTGTGACCAACAAAGCTTGGAAAGATTGTTGAACGACGTGATCAAGTTTTAATAATTTCTTTTTTTTCACCTATTGCTTCAACTTTTTTAATTAAATAGTCATCTGCAAAGGGACCTTTTTTTAATGATCTTGACATTTCATAATCCTCCTATTTGTTATCATTTCTTCTTCTTACTATTAATTTAGTAGAAGCTTTCTTTTTATCACGTGTTTTTACACCAAGAGCTTTTTTACCTCATGGTGTTAATGGAGCTTTACGTCCGATTGGAGCACGACCTTCTCCCCCTCCGTGAGGGTGATCGATTGGGTTCATAACAGAACCACGAACAGTTGGTCTAATTCCTCTTCAACGATTTCTTCCAGCTTTTCCTCAGTTTACTAAATTATATTCTTCATTTCCTACTTCACCAATTGTTGCATAACATTCGGCAAGTACTTTTCTAACTTCTCCTGAACCTAAACGTAAAGTGACATATTTACCTTCTTCATCTTTACCTAAAATTTGTACTGAACTTCCTGCACTACGTGCAATTTGTCCACCTTTTCCTGGTCTTAATTCAACATTGTGAATTAATGTTCCTTCAGGAATATTTTTTAGTGGTGCTGCATTACCAGTTTTGATATCTGCATTTTCACTAGAAATTACTTCTTGTCCTACTTGCATTCCTTTTGCAAATAAGATGTATCTTTTTTCCCCATCGATATAATTTACTAAACAAATAAATGAATTTCTGTTTGGATCATATTCAATAGTTGCGATTTTTCCAGCAATATCTAATTTATTACGTTTGAAATCGATGATACGATATTTTCTTTTATGTCCTCCACCTTTATGGCGAGTAGTTATTTGACCGTGATTATTTCTTCCAGCCTTTTCATTTAGTTTTGAAACTAATGAACCTTCCGGCTTTGAAGTTGTAAGGATACTATAATCTAAGCTAGTCATGTTTCTACGACCATTGGTCGTAGGCTTATATTTTTTGATTGGCATAATATATCCTCCTGTTTTCGCCTAATCTTTTCCATCTCTTAATAATTAATTTCTTAATTTTATAAGTCTGATAAGATATCTAATGTTTCTCCATCTTTTAATACTATTACAGCTTTTTTAAAAGACGCTTTTGTTCCAACATATTTACCCATTCTTTTTTCTTTTCCGTCATAGTTCATAGTTCTTACATCTTTAACTTTGACTTTAAATATTTCTTCGAATGTTTTTTTAATTAGAGTTTTGTTAGCTTTTTTATCAACAATGAATGTGTACGCACCATTTTGTTGACCTAAATAAGTCTTTTCAGTTAACAAAGGTTTTTTAATAACTTGTGTTAAATGCATTATGCATACACCTCCTCGATTTTATTAACAGTATCTTCAGTAACAACCAATTTAGTTGCATTTAATAAATCAAATATATTCATTTTTTGGAAGTCTAATGTTTTAACTCCTGGAATGTTACCTGCTGATTTAACAACTATTTCTTCGTGTTCTTTAGTTACTATTAATGTCTTTTGATCTTCAATTTTAATATTTTTCATAACACTTAGCATTTCTTTTGTTGAAGGTTTTGAGAATGCAAATTTATCTAAAATTACTAAATTTAATTCCTTTGCTTTAATACTTAAAGCACTTCTAATTGCTAATTGTCTAACTTTTTTATTTACAGCTTTTTTGTAGTTAATGTTTGGTGTAGGACCAAATACAATTCCCCCACCTCTTCATTGTGGAGATCTAATTGATCCTTGACGGGCACGTCCTGTACCTTTTTGTCTTCAAGGTTTTCTACCTCCACCACGCACTTCTGCTCTAGTTTTTGTTTTTTTTGTTCCTTGTCTTAATGCAGCTTGTTGTGAAACAACTGTATCAAAAATAGCTTGTTGATGAGGCTCTACACCTCAAACTTTATCATTTAATGTAATTTCTTTAAGAGATGTTCCCTTAACATCTAAAACTTTTGCTTTCATGTTAATTCTTTCCCCCTAATTATTCAGCTGCAGGAGCTGTTTCTTCAACTACAGGAGCTGGAGTTGGTTCAACCACAGCTTTAGTAGCAGTGTTTCTTGATAACAATGAAACAGCCTCTTGCGCTTTTCTACCTTTAACGTTTTGTTTAATTACAACAAAGCCTTTTCTTGGACCCGGAACAGATCCTTTAACTAAAACTAAATTTTTTTCAACATCAATTTTTACTACTTCTAAGTTTTGGATTGTCACTTGCTCATGTCCCATGTGACCTGCCATTTTTTTAGATTTGAAGATTCTATTAATAATTGCTCCCATTGACCCGATACCTCTATGATATCCTGACCCGTGGCCCATTGGCCCTCTTGAATAATTATGTCTTTTAATTGCTCCTGCAAATCCTTTACCTTTTGATATACCTGTAACGTCCACAAATTCACCAGCGTTGAATACGTCGGCTGCATTAATTACTGCACCAGTTTCGTATCCTTCCATATCTCTGATTTCTTTTACGAAGCGCTTAGGTTCTGAGTTAACTTTTTTAAATTGACCCATATCTGGTTTATTAAATAAGTTAGCTCTTTTATCGATTGTCCCCAATTTTAATGCTTGGTATCCGTCTTTTTCTACTGATTTTACTTGTAAAACTGTGTTTTGTTCTACTGCAATAACAGTGACCGGAATTAATTTACCATTTTCACTAAACATTTGAGTCATCTCTAACTTACGTCCTAAGATTCCTTTCATGATATTTCCTCCTGCTTTTTTTATGATGTTCATGTATATCTTGATCGTCTACTATAGTTTAATTTCGATGTTAACACCAGTTGGTAATTGAACTCTTGTTAATGAGTCCATTGTTTTTGGTGTTGGTTCAACTATCTCAAGTATTCTTTTATGTGTTCTCATTTCGAACTGCTCTCTACTATCTTTATATTTATGAGTAGCTCTTAATATTGTTATAATTTGCTTTTCTGTTGGTAATGGAATTGGTCCACGAACTTTAGCTCCAGTTGATTCAGCTGCTTCAATAATTTTTGCAATTGCTTGATCAACAATAGCGTGGTCGTAACCTTTTAATTTTATTTTTATTTTTTGTTGAGCCATTAGGTCCTCCTTCAACATTGACAACCCTTTCCAGTGTGTTGTCTAAATGAACATAAAATATACATGCTTTTCAATTATTACACAACATTAACAGAAAAGCAATAAGAAAATTAAAAAAGATTAAATTAATTAAATAATGAGAATTTAACTCAATATCTCATTATTTTACTTTTAAAATATAAAAAATCGACAAAAGTCGATTTTTATTTCCTACTCATTTCCAATTAAAGAAGCTAATTTAACTCTTCTAATAGATAGCATAATTACTGTATAACCTAATAAGAATATTGCTAATCCTACAATAAAGACAATAGGCATAATTGTTCACCCCATTATCATTGGCACTGCTATATCAAGTGAAAGCAATATTTGAGGGACTAAATAACTTATTAAAAGTCAAATAATTGTTATTCCCAATGCTACACCAATTGCAGCTATGGGTAAGAATATTCACATAATAATAGAGTTAATTTCTCTCATTGAATATCCTTGAATTCGCATATAGCTCATAAATCGCTTATATCTACCTATAAACATTTCAGTAATCAGATAAATTATAATAATAGCTGTTATTAAGGATAATGAAACAAATATAACAGAGATAGATATTACTGAAGTAATTAGATTACTCATAGCCATTTTTTTCATTTGAATATAGTCTGTATAACCAATTGATTGGTCCATGTATTTTGCAAATCCATCAGTTGCATTATTTGCATTAAATGGTGATAATAAAATTCTTTGCATTTGATCGGCATTTTGTATATTTGAACTCATTTTAGCATTACTTCAAATATTTACTGAGGAACCATTATCAAACTCTCTTCTAGTATCAAAACCCTCTTTTACACCCATTAGTTCATTGGCATATAATTGATCCATATATAATTTATTTCCATCATACAATTCCTCTACTCCTACAACTTTTGCTTTTCTTGGTGCAGAGTCTACAATTTTATTTACTAATAAACCTTTTTTTAATGCAATATTTAATCAGCTGTTTGTTCCCCCTAATAGTGTTTCTATTCCTATTTCAGTTGGAATACCATTTTCATATTTATAGATATCAAAAGGATTAACGACATAACTATCTGACTCTTCGCTATAAATTGAGTTTAAATCCTTATTTGAATATTGTTGATACTCTATATTAACTTCATTAAATAATTCTTGATTAAGCAATTTTTTTGGAAGTGACAATTCAATATCTGTCATATTGTAATAAGGTTCATAAATACTACCATTTTTAAAATAAAAGTCATGATTAATAGCATAAGTGAACTTATCTAAATCCATTTGAAATAGATTTTTATCTTTGAATTTTCATAAACTAGAGTCTAATTCGTTTATTGAACTATTTTCACCTATAGTTGCTAATAAATTTTGTGAAGTTTTTAAATTAAACTCATTACCAACTTTTAATCCCTCTAACTCTCCCTTTTTATTAATTAAAACTGGAATATAGTCTAGAGAGTTATTATATTTAATTTTATTTTCATTTTTTATTAATAAATTTTTTGAGTTTTCTTCTATTAAATCCAAACCATAAACAACGTATTTTGCTTGCTTATTATTATCAATAGTTGATTCAACTCTTGTATACATTTGATCTAATTCTTTATCAACTGAAATAGTAGAAAAATTAAATGAGAAATTTTTAAACTCTTTATCGTCCTTATCTCAAAGTTCTTTTATAGTAGAAGGAAGAATATTATTAGAAACACTTTTTATACAATCATTATAATTTGTTGCTTCACTAATGCCTCCTTGGCCAAATAACTGAGGAATAACCTCACAAGAGATAGTTTTAAAATTATTGTTTACAATTGTTGCACCTAACCCTTTGGGCTCAATCTCTACTAATTTATCCATAATTCCTGTTGATAAAACTCCTCCCTTAAAAGTAATAAGATTATTGATTAACATCTCTTGAAAATACTTTCTAAAATCTTGGGCATTATCAATTGATGTATTTCAGTAATTTTTCTCAAATAATGTTTTATATTCATAATCTTGAGTTTTTACTATTGTATTAAATAAAGAAGCCTCTATATTACTCTCAGCCTTATTCATTTCATCCATTTGATAGAATGAATATCTTGTTAATGGATTATTTATAACAACATTTGAATAAGTAAAGTCATTGTTGTATTTAATATTTTTATAGTATTCATTGGACATGTTTTTCATAGTATTTGGAGTAACAGACGCTAATGTTATTACAGAACTTGAAAATAATAATATTGTAAAGAATACAATTAAATCCTTTATAGCAGTTGATAATATCACAAGTCTTAATTTCGAAGTAAAACTAAGTCCTTTAATTTTTGAGAATGCTTTGGATAAAAATATATTTGGCTTATGACTTTTACTTGGTGATAATAAAATTAATGGAGATTGTTTTACAGTAAAGTAACTAGTAAAAAACACAATTAAACTAACAATTGCCAAAAATGCAAATAATTCAACTAGTAAAAGTTTTCAATCAATTGAGAAAATTGATGGAATATTAAAGTACATTTCAAAAATTCCCATTAAGGATCCTTGCAAAAATAAACTTATAGTTCAACCTATTGGAACTAATATAAAAATAGGAATGGACATATACAAAATGTAATTAAATATTATTTTAGTATTAGAAAATCCAAGTGATTTTAAATTCCCTATCTGACTCCTTTGTGTTACCAACGTTTTTTTAAATATAGTATAAACCACAAATGCTAAAGCACTTGCAAAAATTAAACAAAATATTATTGCCAGTGAATAAAACCCTTTTACAACACCTGGAAATAAACTACTTCTCATATTTAATAAAGTTGTATCCTTATAAGATTCAATATTTGCTCTTGATAAATTTTCAGAGTAATTCTCATTATTAATATTTTCTTGAATTTTTCCCAAATTCAAAATGTTATCTGCAAAATAAGTTTTTAATAAATTTATATCTTTTTCAATAGAACTCATATCGGATTTTTGATAAGTTAAATATGACCTACTTACATCTTGATAACTCTTTTCTTCTCCATCTTTATTAAATTGCTTATTAAATAAAGAATTACTTATATAAAATATGGCTTCATTTTTTTGATTTGTTAATAGGTCTTCTTCATATATTGTAGGATAAATATTAAATGAATCCGAACCAATTCCATCCATAACATACATACCTTCAGAATTATTATAATTAAAGATATCATAACTTTTGCCTAAATGCATATTATTATATTTTGCATAACCATTAGAGGATATAAAAGAATACTCTGTAAAACTATTATTAGTATAAGTTCTTTTATATAAGTTAAATAATTCTTCATTATAAAAATGAGCATCTAGGATATCACTATTTGGTTTCTTAGTATTGTAAAATGCTGAAATGTATCTAAATTTTCTTCCACTTGAATCTCATTTAACAACTTCATTAGTTAGTGTTATTTTAAAATTAGTTAAATCTCCTAATAAATTAAAATATATAGAGAATCAATTTCTTTGAGTTATTTTATTTGTTAATATCTCATATCCATTTTGATTTATATCAGTTTTAAAAACTAAAGTAGAATCAAACTTTTTAATAAAAAAACTTGCATTCTCAGAGAATAGTTTTTTTTCATCTGCATCACCTTTAAACTCAATAGGAATTTTAGAAAATAAATATTTTCCCGTTGAGTCAATCTCTCCAATACCTTTATTAACATATTTTTCAATCTCATACTTTTGATTTTCTATACTAGTATTCTCATAAATACTAACAATATCCTTTTTAATTACATTTGTTAAAACTGAATTATTTAAAAAGAACATAAAATCAAAAATATGTAATGCGGTATCGCGCGCGCTGCTTGATAAGATTTCTTGGTTAAAATTGTTATTTTTTTCATATAATTTGCCAATTAAAGAGTTTTTAAAACTATTTGACTCTAGATTCAATTTATATAAATCACCAAATTCAGCCTTTTTGACCACTTCAATTTTTTGTTTATCTGTAAAATTTATAACAGCTTTATCAGATGTTGGTAAATATTGCTTGTCATTATTTTCAATACCAAAGTTTGATTCAACATCTCCAAAATGAAAGTTCACATAATTTTTACCATTTTCTGAAAAAATTGATGATTCATAACAATTAATTTTAAAACCAGAACAATTATCTTTAAATTCATATTTTTTTAGTATTCCAGATTCTCCAAAAGTTAGTCTTGGAAAATAGTTTCCTTTATCATTTTTTAATAACTCTGTATTAAATGCAAATCATGGAGTGAAAGTTTGAGTATCATTTGATTTATATGCGCTTGATGTATATCTAAATGAGTAATCAAATTTTTCAAAATTTTTATTTATATTATTATTTGTACTAATTAAATTTGAAGAAACAATACCAAAAGTGGATGTAAATATAACAGCGATTGTAATAAGTACTAAATATATCCCAAACTGGACATAATCTTTTAATAATTTTCTTAAACCATTTTTAAATAAAAGCATTTATTTATTAATAAATATTATAAAATTCTTCTCCATTTGCATTAAATGATTTTAGTGAGGTTATTACTCAATAAGGTGATTCTGGATTATTTGAGATATTTTCTCAAACTATTTTATATGAATTTTTTACAGTTTTATAATCTTGATAATTACCTAGACCATCATAATTTGCAATGTCCTCTTTTTTAATTGCACCCTGTTCAACACCTAAAATTTTTCCTGAATTTGCAATTTTATCCTCATCCAATTTACTTTTAAGTTCGCTAGTTCAATTTTGTTCTTGATGCTTTGAAATGGTTTGATAAGGATTAAATTTCTCTTCTACTACAACTTTTTTAGTTTGTTTACTTGCATTTGAAGTACTATCACCTATCCCATTATAATCCAACGTAAATTCCATTTTTCCAGCACGTTGTGTATTACTTGTTGTATTTATTTTAAAATTATTTACTCTTCAATATTTATCATCTACCAAATATTGCAATACAGGTTCATGTACTTCCGCCATTGCATTAGTTACATAATCTTTGAAACCTGAAAAAAAATCACTAAAGTCCTTTTGACCTGTAACTTCACTATTTGTAAATGAATTGTAAATTAATTTACCTAGGGATTTATCTTCATATCCCTTTTCTGATCAACCAATTAATTCTAAAAACTTATTTTTTTGTAGGCTTGTTAGATCTCTAAACGTATTTTCTCCTTTAAATTCCTCTATTAATCTTTCAAACTTTTCAATAACATCACGATTTGTCATCATTAAATAAGCACCTTTGGCAAATTTTAATAGATTAATAGCTCCATCATTATCTTCACCTAGCATAGATTTTTCTCAGTTTTCAGGTCCTATATAATTTATTATTGTTTTATAAGAACTATAGAATGGAGAATTTTTTGAGATAAATAATTTTTCAATAAATTCTTTTTTATTTTCTTCATTATTATAAAGTTCTACTATTAAATCTATAATTTTTATAATATTTTTTGCATTTGTTCCATTTTGACCACCTATTTCCTCGTTATCTTTATTTGCATCTTTATATAAAACTGAAATTTTTACATTTTCAGGTTTTGCAGTTGTTCCAGGAATAAATCAAACAGAATCAGGAGATTTATCTAAGTTTTTTATGCTTTCCAAAATATTTTCATCTTTAATAATGTTACTATCAATTTTTTTAATAGCATCCCAAACATTAGTAATTAGAGAGAATCCTACAGCCTGACTAATTGATTGAGGATCTGAAGCTCCAAAAAGACCCGAAGATTTTATTCTAATTAAGGGAAAAATTATATTCATAAATTCGCTTAATATAAGTGCTCCATTTTTTGTATCTGAGATATTTTCTAGCATTGAGCCAAACAAACTAATAAAACCACTTATATTTTGTTCTCCAGCTATTTTTGTAATCAAACCTCCTGTTGAATTAAATTCTTTTCCATTAATCATAGATTTATTATCATCATTTGCTTTATTATAACCTAAATCTTTAAGTTTATTATTCTCAAGAGATTGTAATTTACCACTAAAATCTTTACTTTTCTTTGCTCTTCCACTCATAAGTATTGAGTTATATCAAGCATAACCAGAACCATTAGTTCCACCTTTTTTATGCTCGTCAGCATTTGATACAGGTGAACTTGTACCATTTGTATCAGTTGGATTAGCTCCATCAAAACCTAAACTTAACAAATAATTTGATAATGCCCCAGTATCTTGGATAGCTCAAGCCAGTTCTCTTCTTTCTTCATTTTTTGATAAATTAATATCTTTGCCTAAACCAGCAGCATATCCCATTGCATTATTACTTTTCTTGTTATAACCTTGATTACCATTTATTGAAAATGTGTCATTAAAGTAGTTAGCATTTTCATCACCACCATTTATCATATTATTATAAAAATCATCCTCATACATCCCCATAAGATAACTAGCAAACATTCCCGCATAGTTATCACCGTTATAATAATTTAAAGAAGGTGCTAAATTATTTTTGAATTTACTTATTTTGTTAGCTATATTTATAGTACTATTTTCATATTTATAAAATGTTGGCATATTCATAGCTGTTGGTAATGGTGTTAAGAATATTGATAGTATTTCATTAACATTGTAATTTAAATTTTCATGTCTTCCAGCAACAATAAGTCTTGAAATAAATTCTGCTCCATTTAGCATTTCTTTTTGCATAGTAGAAAGATCAGGGTCTTTTTTTCCCCCGCCTCCACCGCAAGCTGCCACTGATGTTGCAGCTGAACCAATTAAAGTTACAGATGTTAATATATTTAATAATTTTTTCATAATTAAAATTCTCCTTTTTTCTTTCATTAAATAAGTACTTAATTTTTATTAAGTATTTTTTCATTTTTTATTCATTTATTTAAAACTCGATAGTCTATCTTTTTTTATTATTTACCCTTTAACTTTTTAAATTCTTGTGTTATTAAAAATTATTTAAAATAATTTTTTTTCTTTATACTCTGTATTTTTCCACACTTAAATTTTTGTCCATTTTAATAAATCTAAGTGATTAACTTAAACAACGCTAAAAAAATTTTAATTAGAAAAATAATGGAGGAGTTGTTGCCTTTTTAAAGCTTTTCAATTCTTCTGATTTAATATTGCTAATTAAATTTATTATTTCTTTTCAACTATTTTGAATTTTTTTTGCTTCTAACTTAATATTGTTTAAATACTTAATAAACATTTTTAAAAATAGATTTAGCTTAGTAGATTTCTTATAAATAAGATGATTTAAATCTTCATTTGATTTTGAAACAGTTTTTATTACAGAGTATATAAAGTAGAAAAATATAATGTAAAAAAATGAATATAATAAAAGTAAACTTATTAAAATAAATTGAGCAAAAAATAATATATTTATATAATCTAAATTAATTACTCTATCTAATTTATAATTTGTTCATCAATATATTTCCATTGAGATTACTGTTGTTCTTTCAATTGAGATATAAGTTTGAGTTATTGAGAAAATAAAAAATAAAAAGGTAACTAGCATTGTTATATAAAATTTAAAATTATTATTTGACAAGCTCAGACTTATTAAGTTTTTTCTTGATATTTCATCATTATATTTTTCGATAAATTTTAGTAAATCTGCAATAAATTTAGAGATGAAATACAAAGAAATTATGATTAAAGTAATATTAACTAATAGTGACAACATAACTATATTAGTTTTTTGATTTAAGATATTTTGAATAGGAAATGTTAAAAAAAGAAGAATAAAAATAACTATTAAGTTTATATTACTTCTAACTTTTTTCATTATATTTTTCACCTTTTTTAATTATAGTTGATAAAAAAAAAAAAAAAACATTAAATTTTAAAAATATTTTTAAAAAATAATGTTTATATATAAAAAAATTAAATTATCTTACCTTGAGCAAATGTATCATTTCCTCCCCCTTTAACTTTAAATTTTTTATTATTATTAAATAGATCAATTGCTCTATTTTCTTTTGCAATTTTATCATTGACTGATACAATAAAAATCTTTTCATTTGTATTTCAAAGCATAATAATTAGGTTTTCAAACTTATTTTGTAATTTGTCTGAAAGAGATTTCATTTCCTTCATTTCTAGATTATTTGTTTCTAATTCAATTAGATTTTTATGTTCTTTGTTAATTGGAATAACATCAGAATATTTTAGTAATTTCTCTTCAATTAACAGCTCTTCTATTTCCTTTTGATATATCTTAAATGAGTTTTTTAAGTCATTTACTTTTTGTTTTATAATTACTAAATTTTCCTTACTTGCCTTTAAAGACATTATTTTATTAATTTCTTTTTCAATTAAATTATTTTTAACTTTTAATTTAAATCTATTAAATTTATCTATTAAAACTTGGATTTCTAATTTTTGTTTATTAAACAACTGCTCTAAATAACTACTTACTTCCTTATGACTAGTTACTGCGTGATATCTAAATACTCCACTACCCTTTGACTCAACATTGGTAATTAGTAAGTCTTCAATATCTTTTGTGTTAGTAACATGTGTTCCTCCACAAAGTTCACAAGAAAATGACCCAAATTTAATTACTCTAACGTTTTTACCATACTTCTCTGTAAATAAAGCTAGGGCATTATGCTTTTCAATAGCTTCTTTTAATGAACAGTGAATAATTTCTCTAGGAATTTCTCTTTTAATTTCTCTTGCTATAACTGAGTGAATTTTCACTACTTCTTCTGGAGTTGGTAATCTATTATATGAAATATCAATTCTTAAACCATTTTCATCGTTATAGCTACCATTTTGTAAAGCTTCTTTTCCAAGAATCTCTTGAAGAGCTGCTTGTAAAATATGTGTACCTGAATGATTTTTCATAGTATAGAAGCGTTTTTCACTATCAATTATTGCTCTAACAATATCACCATTTTTTAAAGTTCCATTAACTTGAACTTTATGAATGTGTTGTCCATTTGGACCCATTTTAACATCCATTACTAAATGGCGATTATCTTGTGAATCAATTAAATAACCATTATCAGCAGCTTGTCCCCCTTTTTCAGCATAAAAAGGTGTTTTAGTTAAAGTTATAAATACTACTTTATTTGTTACAGATTCTAATTTTTTTTCATCTTCAAAAATAAAGTTAACTTTTGAGTCACATTCTTCTAAATCATAGCCAACAAATTCGCTTTCAACTTTTAAACCTGTAAGAATCGCTGATTGTTTATTTCAAGCCTTGTCATCTTTTCTTGAGTTTCTTGCTAATTGTTTTGCCTCTTCCAAAAGTTTTTCATAACTTTTTAAATCAATTTTTACATTGGCTTCATTTGCTATTTCTGTAGTTAATTCAATTGGAAATCCAAAAGATTCAAAAAGCAATAATGCATTTTTACCACTTACTTTATTTTGTGCCTTAATAATAGATTCTAAGTGTTCATAACCCTTTGAAAGTGTTTTTAAGAATCGTAATTCTTCTTGTTTAATAACTTCCTTAACCATATCTTTTTTTTCAATTAAATATGGATAGAAGTCTTTCATTGCCTGTATTACTTTATCTACTAGTTTATATAAAAATGATTCTTTAATTCCTAATTTTCTTCCATAGACAGAACTTCTTCTAATAAGTCTTCTTATAATATATCCTCTATCTTTATTTCCAGGAAATACTCCGTCACTTATAGCAAAAATAGCTGCTCTAACATGATCAGCAATTACTTTAAAAGCCGTATTAATTTTAGTTTGTTCTTTATTTTCATTATAATAATTTTCAATTGAATATCTAAATTTTTTATTACACATTTTTTCAACCTCTTGTATTGTTGGAAAAAATATATCAGTTTCAAAGTTAGTTGGAACTTCTTGAAAAATTGAAACTAATCTTTCAAAACCAGCACCCGTATCAATATTTTTTCTTGGCAACTCTGTGTAATTATTATTCCCATCGTTATTAAATTGTGAAAAAACAATATTTCAAATTTCAATGTATCGATCATTTTCAATATCATCTTTTAAAAGTTTTGATCCAACTTTTTTAGGATCTCATTTTTCACCACGATCAAAAAAAATCTCTGTATTAGGTCCACATGGTCCTTGCCCTACATCTCAAAAGTTAGTATCTCTTGTTCCTTTAAAAATATGATCTTCTTTAATTTTAATAATGTTAGTTCAAACATCATAAGCTTCTTGATCTTCATTAAAGACAGTTATGTATAACAGATTTGGGTTAATATCAAATCACTTTGGAGAAGTCAAAAGTTCTCATGCAAATTCTATTGCTTCTTTCTTAAAGTAATCTCCAATTGAAAAATTGCCTAACATCTCAAACATTGTTTGATGTCGTGCTGTAACTCCTACATTCTCAATATCATTTGTTCTAATAGATTTTTGTGAATTTGTTAACCTAGGTGATGGTGGGTTCATTCTCCCGTCAAAATATGGTTTTAAAGTAGCAACTCCAGAATTTATTCATAATAAACTCGGATCTTCTACTGGCACTAAACTAACAGGTTCCAAAAAATAGTGATCTTTTGATTTAAAAAAATCTAGTCACATTTTTCTAATTTCATTTGCAGAAAGTTTCTTCATTTTTTTTCTCTCCTTAAAGATAACAAAATAATTTTAGCATATAAGTACTTATATTTATTTTATAAAGCATTCCTTGTGAACTGCCATTGTGATACCACTAAATTCAACTAAGTTATAATTATCATTATTATAAAATTTAATGTTTCAAGGTTTTTTTACATTTATTTGTGAATAATGTTCATTATAGTCCATAATTTTTAAACAAACTAAACAAATTCTGTGGATATCAAAATTATCTTTTTCATCTCCACATTGACAAAGTAAAGCATTACTTCAAGCATTTTTTGCAATATCATCTAAATTAATTTTTTTCATAACTATCCTTTCATTTCTACTTCGTTTGCAAAACAAAAGGTTCATACACTGAACCCAAATTTATTTATTATAGTTTGGAGCTTCCTTTGTAAGTTCCACATCATGAGGGTGACTTTCTTTTAAACTAGCATTTGTGATTTTTACAAATTGAGTGTCAAAGCGTAGTTGTTCAATAGTTTCACTTCCAGTATAGCCCATTCCACTTTTTAAACCACCCATTAATTGGAAAACTACTTCTCTCATTTTTCCTTTAAATGGAACTCTTGCTTCAATACCTTCGGGTACTAATTTTTTAGCACCTTTTTGGAAATAACGATCACTACTCCCTCTTTTCATAGCAACAAGTGAACCCATTCCAACATAAGTTTTATATTTTTTACCATTGGCAATTATTTCTTCTCCAGGTGATTCTTCAGTTCCTGCAAAAATACTTCCCATCATAACACTGTGAGCGCCTGCTGCAAGAGCTTTAACAATATCACCTGAGTATTTTATTCCCCCATCAGCAATAATAGTTATTTCTTTATCCTTGGCTCAATTAAAAACATCATTAATTGCAGTTATTTGAGGAACTCCAACTCCAGCAACAACTCTTGTTGTACAAATACTTCCAGGACCAACTCCAACTTTTACTCCGTTAGCACCAGCTTTGTATAAAGCCTCTGCTCCTTGCGCAGTACAAATATTTCCTGCAACTATTTCTAAGTTCTTATATTTGCTTCTAATTGCTTTAATTACATCAATAATACCTTTACTGTGACCATGAGCTGAGTCAATAACAATAACATCTGCTTGAGCTTTTACAAGTTCGTCAACTCTTTGCATAAAGTCTTCACCTACTCCAACAGCAGCACCAACTCTCAATCTTCCTTTTTCATCTTTACACGCATTTGGATGATCAATTGCTTTATCAATATCTTTTGTTGTGATTAAACCAACTAAAGTATTATTAGCATCAACAATTGGCAATTTTTCAATTCTATTTTTTAATAGAATTGCCTTTGCTTGCTCTAATGTTGTTGATGGATTACCTGTAATTAAATTATCTTTAGTCATAATTACTTCTACTTTTGCTTGAAAATCTTCAAAATATTTTAGATCTCTATTTGTAAGAATTCCAATTAGTTTACCACTACCATCTACAACAGGTAATCCTGATATTTTATAGGTTGCCATAATTTCATTTGCTTGTTCAACAATTGTTTCTTTTGTAATTGTAATAGGATCTGTTATAAACCCTGATTCATTTCTTTTAACTTTTTGAACTTCTAAAGATTGTTCTTCAATTGATAAGTTTTTATGAATAATTCCAATTCCACCACATCTTGCCATTTCAATAGCAAGTTTAGATTCAGTTACAGTATCCATAGCTGAACTTATTATTGGAATATTAAGTTCTATATTTTTTGTTAATTTTGTTTTTAAAGAAACATCATTGGGCAATATTTCAGAATATCTTGGTACTAATAAAACATCATCAAAAGTAATACCTTCACTAATTATTTTTCCATTTAAATCATTTTTATTCATACAAACTCTCCTCTATTCTCATTCTATTGTTCCTGGTGGTTTTGAAGTTACATCATAAACTACTCTATTAACTCCATCCACCTTATTAATAATTTCATTAACAACTTTATCTAAAAAATCTCAAGGTAAATGTGTACTTGAAGCTGTCATAAAATCAATTGTATTTACACTTCGCAATGCAACCACATAATCATAAGTTCTATTATCTCCCATAACACCAACTGTTTTTACAGGCAATAGTGTAACAAATGCTTGAGATACTTCATTATATAAATTTGCTTCAATTAAATTACTAATAAAAATATCATCAGCCTCTTTTAAAATCTCACATTTTTCTTTTGTAACTTCACCAATAACTCTCACTCCAAGACCGGGCCCTGGAAAAGGATGACGATCAATCATTAAAGCAGGAATTCCTAGTTCTCTTCCCACAGCTCTTACTTCATCTTTAAATAACTCTCTTAAAGGTTCTAACAAATCAAACTTTAAATCCTTAGGTAAACCCCCAACATTATGGTGTGATTTAATTGTTTTTGAAACATGACCATTACTTGAAGACTCAATTACATCTGGATAAATTGTTCCCTGAGCCAAAAATTTTGCACCCTGCATTTTTCTTGCCTCTTCACTAAAAACTTCAATAAATTTTTTACCAATAATTTTTCTTTTGTCTTCTGGATCAATTTGTCCCTTTAATTCTTTATAAAATTCTTTACTTGCATCAACCAACTTAATATTCATATCAAATTCTTTATTATATAAATCCATTACTTTTTTAGCTTCATCTTTTCTTAATAAACCAGTATCTACTAAAATACATTTTAGTTGTTTACCAATTGCTTTTGAAATTAAAGCTGCAGCTACTGATGAATCCACTCCTCCAGAAAGACCTAAAATAACTTGCTCATCTCCAACAAGTTCCTTTATTTCTTTTATTTTATTTTCAATGAATTGCTTCATTTCTCAATCTTTCTTGCATTTTGAAATGTCAAAAATAAAGTTTTTTAAAATCTGAATTCCTTTTTCAGAGTGAGTAACTTCAGCATGAAATTGAATTCCATAGATATTCATTTTTTCATTTTCAATACCTGCAACTGATGAATCTGAATGAGCAATTTGTTTAAAACCAGCAGGCATTTTTGTTAAGTGATCTGCATGACTCATTCATACTTGTGAATTTTGACTAACCTTTTTAAATAATAGACTTTTTTCATCATCAATATATAATTTAGCTTTACCAAATTCTTGAGAATCAGCTAATTCAACTTTACCACCAAACATGTCAGTAATTAATTGCATACCATAACAAACACCTAATATTGGAACTCCAAGATTAAATATTTCCTTATCAATTTTATAAGCTTCATTCAAATATACACTATTTGGTCCACCAGATAGAATTATAGCCTTTAAATTTTTATATTTTTTTAAATCATCTTTTGTTTTATCAAAGGGTATAACTTCAGCATAGACATTTAAATTTCTTACTCTTCTTGCTAACAATTGAGTATATTGACTTCCAAAATCAAAAATAAGTATTTGTGTATTTAACATTTTTCTAACCTCTAACTATTTTAAATAGAACACACCAAGTTTTCTCTTTATTATACATCAAAAAAACACCATTATATTTTCTAGTAATCCTAGTTTATAAGGTGTTTATATTAATTATTAATTTTTAAAAGTTAATTGGTTTTCCTGATTCCAATGCTTCAGCTGCTTCACCAATAGCTTCACTCAACGAAGGGTGAGGATGAATAGCTCTTGCAATCTCACTAATTGTAGCTTCAGATTCCATAACAGTTGTAATTTCTGAAATCATATCTGTTGCTGTATTTGAAATAATATGACACCCTAATACTTGTTTATATTTTGGTTCACAAATCAATTTAACAAATCCACCTGTATTTCCATCTGCAAGTGCTTTACCAATTGCTGCAAATGGGAATTTGTATACTTTGTAATCTGTTCCAGATTTTTTCAATTCATCTTCTGTTTTTCCAACGCAAGCAACTTCTGGATAAGTATAAATACAGCTTGGAACTCTATCAAAGTTCATAGTTAAATCTTCAGCATGTTCATTACCTAATCTTTTTGCGATTCTATTTGCTGCAATAATACCCTGGTGAGAAGCAACATGGGCTAACATCATTTTTCCTGTAACATCACCAATTGAATAAACTCCATCAATATTTGTTTCACAATATTCATTAACATTAATGTGACCTCGTTCATTCATTTCTAAACCAATTTTATCAAATCCTTCAGTTATAACTTTACGCCCAACTGATTGTAAACAGTAATCTGCTTTAATTTTATATTCTTTACCATCTTTTTCATAAACTACTTCTTTTTTACCAAAAGACTTTGTATTAACTCCATAAATTATTTCTAAATTCCCTCTAGATAATAATTCTTTTGTCATTTCTTTTGAAACATCACTGTCTAACATTTCTAAGATTGTTGGTAAGAATTGTAATACTGTAACTTTTGTTCCTAATCTCTTATAAACACAAGCAAATTCAATTCCTATAACTCCTCCACCAATAATAACTAATTCCTTTGGAATTTTAGGAAGTGCCAATGCTCCTGTTGAGTCAATTAATCAACCTGATTCAATAGCTTCTTTTGCTCCTGATAAATTGAAATGATTTGGCACACTTCCAGTAGCCACAATCAAATTATCACAAGTATATTTTTTACCATTTACGCTTACAGTATTTTTATCAATTGCTTTTGCATTACCTTCAATTGCTGTAACCTTGTTTTTTTTCAAAAGACCTTTTACACCAGTTGTTAGTTTATTTACAACATCATCTTTTCTTGCTTGAATTGCTTTTCAATCAGCTTTTACTCCTGTTACATCAACTTTAATTCCATACTTATCTGCACGTTTTGTAATTTGCTCATATAAATATGCTGACTTTAATAATGTCTTAGTTGGTATACAACCAATATTTAAACAAACTCCACCATAATTACCTTTTTCAATAATTAATGTTTTCAATCCAAGTTGAGCACATTTAATAGCTGAAACATAACCTCCAACTCCAGCACCAATAACTATTACTTCATAGTGATTTTCTGGATTTGTTGAATTAAATTTAGGTGCTGGTTTTAATTGTCCACCTTTACCTTGTGTAAGACCTGACATATTAACATTATTTACTGCATTTACAATAGTTTCTACTGCTGATCTTTTTGGAGGAACAGCTCTTGTTCTTCCTCTTGAAAGAAGATCATTTGAAACAGGCGTTGCACCAACAACTGATGCATTTTCCTCTACTGGTTCTGGATTAGATTTTGCTTCTTCTTTTGGAGCATCACCTTTACCATCATCAATTTCAACAACAACTTGACCAACTTTAATTTCTTGATTTGCTGAAATTAAAATTGTCGCTACTTTACCATCAACTGGTGCATAAATATCTGAAGTAACTTTATCAGTTTCAACATTAAAAAGAGCATCCCCCATTTTAACTTGATCTCCAACTTTTACAAGAACTTCAGTAACTGTACCTTCTGTTAAACCTTCTCCAATATCTGCGAATTTTACTTTAAACATATTTCTAATTCTCCTAAACTAACAGAGTTGCAGGATTTTGTAAGTAGTATGCTACTCTTGTTAAAAATCTTCCTGCATCTGCTCCATCAATTACTTTATGATCTGCAGTTATTGAAAATGGCATATAGTCTCTAATTTCAATTTCTTCTTTAATTACCCCAGGTGCTCTTGTAATTGTTCCAACACCTAAAATAGCTGCTTCTGGAAAGTTAACAATTGGTGTTGCATAATCTAATCCCACAGCTCCAAAGTTAGTTACTGTAAATGTTGCTCCACTCATTTCTGTGGCTGAAAGTTTTTTACTTCTTGCCTTAGTTGCTAAATCATTTATTTTTACAGCAATTTGCAAAACACTTAATTTATCAGCTCCTCTAATAACTGGAACCATTAAACCATCAGGTGTATCACAAGCCATACCAATATTAATTTGTTGAGCAAATTTTGTTACTTTATTTTCTTCATCAATTCTTACATTTAAATTTGGCATATCTTTTAATGCATTAGCACTTGCTTTAATAATAAATGCTAAATAAGTTAATTTAACTCTCAATGAATCTGCATGCCCTTTAAGTTGTTTTCTAATATTTACTAACTCAGTAACATCTAAATTTCTTAATCCTGTAAATCCAGCAACTTTTTCATGAGCTGTTGTCATTGCTTTAACAGTTGCTTTTCTAATTGGATTTCAAGGTTTTGATTCAAATGTTAAAGGTTCATTAATTTCAGGAACTGAGATTAATGGGTTTGAGTAATCAATTGCTACCCCTTTTGGTCCAGGTGCTGCTGCTTTTATTGATGGTACAGCGCTTTGTGGATTTGCTGCATATCCTTCAACATCAGAAACCAATATTCTATTATTTGGACCAGTAGGACTAACTTTTGAAAGATCTACTCCCATAACTGCTGCTACTTTTCTTGCTAATGGAGTTGCTTTAGCATCAACATTGCTATTATCAATAATACTTATTTGAGAAGCAATATTTGCTTTAGGTGCAACTTCTCTTGCTTTTCTTGAAATAACTTCATTTGAAACGGGTGTTGCACCAACAACTGATGCATTTTCCTCTACTGGTTCTGATTTAGATTTTGCTTCTTCTTTTGGAGCATCACCTTTACCATCATCAATTTCAACAACAACTTGACCAACTTTAATTTCTTGATTTGCTGAAATTAAAATTGTTGCTACTTTACCATCAACTGGTGCATAAATATCTGAAGTAACTTTATCAGTTTCAACATTAAAAAGAGCATCTCCCATTTTAACTTGATCTCCAATTTTTACAAGAACTTCAGTAACTGTACCTTCTGTTAAACCTTCTCCAATATCTGCGAATTTTACTTTAAACATATTTCTAATTCTCCTCTTAGTATCTAAAATTTATAATTTAAGATTTCTTCCATTTTAACTAGTATTTTTTTTGGATGAGGTTGGTGGTAAGCTTCACCTGAGTCAAAAGGTATAACAATGTCATATCCTGTACATCTCATTGATGGAGCTTTTAAATATTCAAAACATTCTTCATTTACTGAAGCAATAATTTCAGATGATACTGAAAATGATCTAATTGCTTCATGAACAACTAATAATCTTCCTGTTTTTTTAACAGATTCAAAAATCATTTCTTTATCTCATGGTTGAATTGAGCGTAAATCAATTAATTCAATTGTAACATCTGGGTTTTTTTCTTCTAACTCATCAATTGCTTTTTGACAATCAACTGTTTGAGCTCCATAAGTAACAACTGTTAAGTCATTTCCCTCTTGGATTTTAAAGGCTTTTCCTATTTCAACAGTATAAAATCCTTCAGGAACTTCTTGTTTAAATGCTCTATATAATTTTGTTGGTTCAAAAACAATAACTGGATCTGGTGATTCAATTGCTGCCAAAATTAAACCCTTTGTATCATAAGGTGTTGAAGGACAAACTACTTTAATACCTGGAGTATGAGCATACATTGCTTCCATTGCTTCAGAGTGTAATTCAAGAGCTCTAATTCCACCACCCATTGGCATTCTTATAACAACTGGTGTTGGGTACTTCCCTCTTGTTCTGTTTCTCATTCTACCCATATGTCCTAAAATATTTTGTAATGATGGTCATCCTAAACCTTCAAATTGTAATTCTACAACTGGTTTCATTTTATTTACTGCCATACCAATAGCTACACCAGCAAATACAGCTTCTGATATTGGAGCATCAAAACATCTTTTTTCACCAAACTTGGCTTGTAATCCTTCTGTTGCTCTAAATACTCCACCTTCATAACCAGCATCTTCTCCATAAACAACAACGTCATCTCATTTTTCCATAGCAACTTCTAAAGCTTCTGAAACTGCTTTAACATTATTTAAAACTTTCATTAATGGTGTCCTCCTTTAGCTACTTCTGGATATTTAGTGAAAAACTCTTTTGCTTCCTTATATTGTTTTTCTAAATCTGGAGTTTTTTCAGCAAATTGGAAATTAAAAATATCTTCTAATTCATATGATTTATTTGCTTCAGCTCAGTCAAATTCAGTTCTTATAAGTTCATCTTGAGTTTTATCTAATTCCTCTTGCTTTTTATCATTTCATATTTTTTTGCTAACTAAATATTTTTTCATTCTTATTAATGGATCTGATTTAAGTGCTTCTTCAAATTCAGATTTTGGTCTATAAATATCTGGGTTATCTGATGATGAATGGGCTCCTAATCTATATGTATCACATTCAATGAAAACTGGACCTTTACCACTTCTTGCATGTTCGATTGCTTCTTTTGCAACTGCATAAACTGCAAGCAAGTCATTTCCATCAACTTTAATTGAAGGCATTCCTGATGCAATACCTTTTACAGCAATATTTATTGACTTTGTAGATTTTTTATAAGGTGTCGAAATAGCTCATTTATTATTTTCACAAATGAAAACAACTGGTAGTTCATGAATTTTTGCAAAGTTCATTGCTTCATAAGTTTCACCTTCACTCATTCCACCATCACCTGTTGTAGTTACTGCTACTCCTCCTGTTCCTCTATATTTTTCTGCAAAAGCTATTCCTGTTGCATGTGAATATTGAGAACCAATAATAATATTTGGTGGTAAAGAGTTAACACCCTCTGGTGATTGACCACCATATTCATTTCCCATTCAATAAAGCATTATATTTCTCATTGGCATACCAACGCTTAATCAAGCAGCATTATTTCTATAACCAGATGAGAATCAATCTTTTCCTTTTATTAAAGGCATTGTATATCCGATTTCAGATGCCTCTTGTCCTGTTGAAGAAAGAAATGATAATAATCTCCCTTGTCTTTGTGCTTTATTTTGAAAATCATCTTGTCTTCTTGAAAGATTCATTAATCAATATGCATCAATTAATTCTTTATCTGTCATTTCAGGCATTAATTTTTCATCAACAATTTTTCCATCTTTATCCATTACACGAACTATTTCGTCCTTTAATGGATCAAATTTTCCTATAAATTTCATTTTTACCTCCTATTGTATCAATAAGTCTAGTATATCCTTACTTGTGAAGTTTTCACCAAATATATTTTTAATATCTGACTTATTTAAAACATCTTCTAAAACAAATGTTTCATATTTTAAATTTACTAATTTATTTTCAAGGTCTTCTGTTCCTTGGAAACCTAAAAAGTCTCCATAGAATTTGGCGTCTTTGATAACCCCTTTTTCAATTTTTAAAAGAGCTTCAATCGATCCTTTGCCCTCCAACCTTTGTTTATTTCTATAATCAAAATCTGCATTTTTTGCATAATTCCAATCTGAATTCCTAAATTTCTTTTCGCTAAGATCTTTTATTTCTTTTATTTCATCTTCGCTTAAATTAATTGTTTTTATTTCATCTGATTTTTTATATGTTTCAATTAATTTATTCATAAAAGCTTCAATATCAATTTTATTTTTTACTTCCGAATTTATGTTTGTAACCCTAGCTGCAATAGATTTAATATTTTTTGAAAGAATTTTTGCTCTGTCAACAGTTAAATAATTAGTTAATTTATCCAAATTCGCATTGAATAATATTGTTCCATGTTGCAAAAATCTATCTTCATATTTTCACATAGCATTTCCAGAAATCTTTTTGCCATTTAATTCAATATCATTTCTTCCAGAAAATTTTGCAGGAACGTTTAACTCATTAAGAGTTTTAATAACAGGATCCAACATTTTTGAAAATAAAGAAACACCTTTATTTTCTAAATCTGTATAGATAATGCTGAAATTCATATTTCCTAAATCATGAAACACTGTTCCACCACCACTATTTCTTCTAACAATGTTAACAGAATCTTTTTGAGCATTTTGAAGGTTTATTTCTCAAGCTGCATTTTGATTTCTTCCAACCACAATTGTGTTATCGTTTTGTCATAAAAAAAGAATTGGTTCTGCATATTTTTTATTCTTTACAAAATATTCTTCTGTTGCTAAGTTAAAAGATGGGTCAACACAAGAAGTTTTATATATAAACATTTAGATACTTCCCTTCTATACAACTATATTCTAAGGTATTTATGTCAAATTTGAGGAAATTTTTTAAATAAAGAAAATTATTTTCTAAATTTTTCCAATCGCTATTCGCTTTTTTTATCAAAAGAAATGAACTAAAAAAGATATAATTATTAGTAAAGGAGGCAATTATGCAATTACAACATTTATCAAAAAAGAGATTAATTTTAATAGATTTAGACGGTACAACTTTAATGTCTAATGGAGAAGAAATTCATGAAATTACAAAACAAGCTTTAATTAACGCTACTAAAAATGGTCATGAAGTTTGTATAATAACAGGAAGACCTCATAGAGCAAGTATTAGATTTTTTAATGAGCTTGGATTAACTACACTTTTAACAAATTTTGATGGAGCACATATACATGATCCTGTATCAATGAAATTTAAAAGAATAGTTTTTCCTATAAGTGAAGAGGTAGTTAAAGAAATAATGTTACATCCCGTTATTAAATCAAGTATTTCAAATATACTTATTGAATCATATAATAAAGCAATGGTTAAGGAAAAAAATGAGTTCATAGAAAACTTTTTTCATCTTGATGATGTAGCTGATGATGAATATAAAATTATTGACCCATATAAGCATTGAGAAGGTGCTGCAACTAACGTGGTTTTATTTATAGATACTGAAGATAATAAGGATAATGTTTTAAGAGTATTAGAAAAATTTAAGAATACAATTAAAATACAATCTGGAAATGTCTATGGGAATTTAAGTAAATCTTCAAAGTTAATGGTTACTTTAACTAATAAGATTGTGAATAAAGGTTTTGTTGCAGACATATTAGCACAATACTATAATAAAGACATTAGAGATGTTATTGCTTTTGGAGACCAAATGAATGATTATGAAATGGTTCAAAAAGTAGGTTATGGAGTAGCTATGAAAAATGGAAGCACAGCTCTAAAAAATATTGCAGCAGGAATAACAAATCTTAGTAATGATGAAGGTGGACTTGGTGAATATCTTGAAAAACTTTTAAGAGGAATGGAAGTTTAAAAAACTGGTTATCCAGTTTTTTTATTTTGTAATTTCTTCTAATTGATTTATAAGTTCATTAATTTCATCTACTAAAGGCTTATATGTTTCTGCACTTAAAAAGTCTATGCCAACCTCTTTTAAAATATCTAACGGAGGTTTTGAACCTCCTAGCTTCAAGAAATTAATTATTGTATTCTTATTACCCTTTTTAAAATCCCTATATAATTTAAAACTTGCTAACAAATCAACTGCATACTTATAAACATAAAATGGAGATTGAAAAAAATGAGATATATAAGGTCATGAGTAATTTGGCTCATCTTTATCATCAAACTCATCATATCCAAATTCATTTTGCTTCTCTATAAATAAATCATTTAAACTATCAGTAGTAATTGCCTCTCCATCTTCAATTAATTTATGGGCGCTATACTCAAAATCTGCAAATTGAATTTGTCTATAAAATGTTGAAATCAGATCAAATATTCTTTGTTGTAGTAAATATTTTTTTTCTTCAACATCTTCTGTAGATAAATATAAATAATCAAATAATAAATGCTCATTAAATGTTGATGCAACTTCAGCCAATATTATTGGATAATTATTCAAAGGGTATTTTTGAGATTCATCTGCAAATAAAGTATGAACAGAATGACCAATCTCATGAGCCAAAGTACTCACTGACCCTAATTGTTCATCTCAATTCATTAAAATTATTGGTTCAACACCATTACCACCAGATGAGTATGCTCCATCAGATTTATTTTCATCTTCATAATAATCAATTAATGAATCTTTTAAAGCCGTTTTCAATTTTGCTTCGTATTCATTTCCCAAAACGCTTAAACACTTCTGAACAATATTTTTGCCTTCTTCTACACTAAACTTTTTTTTATAATTCTTAGAGACTTTTAAAAGTCTATCAGTTGAATAAAATTTCTCAAAGCTATATATTTTTTTTATCAATCTATTATATTTTTTAAAATTTATTATTGTATCTTTTCCAAATTTAATTAGATTTAAATAAATTTCCTCACTGACTTGGTCATTAAATAAATTCATTTCCAGAATTGACCTATAATTCCTAACATTTTTATCTTCATTTTGAACTTGTATAATTGCTTCATATATTTTTGCATAGCTATGTTTTCTTGAACTATAATTTTTAAAATATAATTCGTTTGCTTCTCTTCGCTTTTCTTGATCTTTTATTGGATCAGAATTCTCCATAATTTCTCTATATAAAGATAAATTTAATTCTACCTCCTTATTATTTCATTCAATTATAGAGTTTTGTTTATCTGCATAAGATAATGAATCATATAAATTTCCAACTGCATTTCTGCTTCTTGAAACTTTACTCATTAGTTCTTCATCTGTTTTTGAAAGAATAAATTTAGAAGATTTAAAAAAGGTCTTAAAATAATATTTATATTCATGCCTATTATTTTCTTCTAATCATTGAAAAATTTTCTTATCTCCTATTTCCTTTAATTCATTTAATACAAAAGCTTTTTTAATATTAAAATCTTGATAAAAATTATCTAGTAATGAGTTTAACTCTTGATTCTCATTATTTGTTTGATCAATATCAATTAAATGAGCATATTGATTTAGTCTGGATAAAATAAAATCAATACTTTTTTCAAGCTCTAAATAATGTAAAAATTTTTCTTGATTATCTAATTTACCTTTTAACTTTGAAATTTCTTCAACAAATAATTTGGCCTTACTTAGATCTAGTTTTCAGCTTTTAAAGTCTTTGTATAAATGAGAAAAGTCTCATTTATACTTTTTATTTATTTCATTTCTTTTCATATTTTTATTATATAGAATAAAAGAAAATTTATATTTCATATTAGTAATAATATTTTTAAAAGAAAAAAAGATTCTAATTAAATTAAAATCCTTCTTTCATTTATTTTATTTTTTTAATAATTCAAACATAGTTTTTAACATTGGTGCTCTACCACGTTTATTTGCATCTGCTGTTGCAGCTATATCCAAATGAATATATTCTTTTCCTTCAGCAAAAGAATCTAAAAATGCTGCAGCTGTTGATGAACCAGCTTCTCTACCAGGTTCAGAGTTTGCTAAATCTGCTATTTTTGAACATTGCATTGCTTTTAAATGATCTCCAATTATTGGTTGTCTTCAAATTGGTTCTTGACCTTTTTTTGAAGCCATTTCAAATTCTTTATGAAATTCATCATATTTTGAAAATGTTCCAGTAAATCATCTTCCAAGCGCTACTGCTATAGCTCCTGTTAAAGTTGCTACAGTAATTGCTCTATCAGCTTTTGCTTCTCTTATGGCATAAGTAATTCCATCAGCTAATACTAATCTACCTTCTGCATCTGTATTAGTTATTTCAACAGTTTTACCATTCATAGATTTAATTACAGATTCTGTTAAAGTTGCTTTTCCACCAATTCTATTATCAGTTAGCATTGCAATAGATACAACATTACATTTTGCCTTAGCTTTTGCAAGCGCCATAATAGTTGAAGAAACTATAGCTGCACCTGACATATCAAATTTCATATTATCCAGAAAATTTGAAGGTTTTAAGTTATATCCTCCTGTATCAAAAGTAATTCCCTTACCAACTAATGCTGTTCTTTTTTGAGAAGAGTCTGATTTATATTCCATTACAACAACTCTTGGATCGATATTACTTCCTGCATTAACTGAAAGTAATAATCCCATACCCATTGATTCAATTTGCTTCTTATCATAAACTGTAACTTTTAAATCTTTTATTTCTTTAGCTTTTGCAACAATTCTATTTGCAATTTCAACAGATGTACCAATGTTTGGTGGTAAGTCTTGTAAGTCCCTTGCAAAATTTAAGTATTCCATTTTAATTGCAGATTCTTCATAAATTGCATTAAATTTTTTATCAAATAAAAAATTAATTGATTTTGGTTGTGCTTGTTTTTCTTTCATTTCAAACTCTTTATGTGCAGCAAACATAATTGTTTCTACAACTTTTTGAAAAGCCTCTTCTTCATTTTTAAACTTTGTTGCAAATGACTCTACGTTAACATTTAAATCATATTTATTTGATTTAATTATTGCTTCTAGAGAATCACCTAGTTCTCTAAGACAAGGTTTATCATTTAAAAAATAATATAAAGTTTTATCTTCACTAATTAATGAAGTAACTCCATTTTCTTTAACAACTAACTCATTTAATTTATCCTTTGAGCCAACTGCTTTTAAAGTTAATGTAAATTCTTTTTTGTTGTTTGTTATCATTTTATTTCTCCTTTTAATTTACAAGATTATAATAACATTTTTAACACTACTTTATTATAAAGGTTTCCTTGCATTTTTTATTTGTACATTTACCATAAATTATTAGTTTTAATTTTTCAGTATTTTTTTCATAATTTAAAAAACTTTTAACCATACCATGACCATTTGGACATTTCATTTTTCGATTAACCAATTTAGTATTTAATGAGTAAAATTTTGATTTCGTTGAGTAAATATAATATGTTTCTTTCATTAGTCTATCATTTTGATTATCTATTTCATCCAAAATTAAAAAGTTAATATCATCTATATCATCTACTTTTGATCTCATTTTAGAATAAAATCTATCTTTACTATTTTTAAAGCAATTAACATGTTGTTTGAATCTACTAATTAAATTTCTAGATTCTCCAATATAGCAAAAGTTTAATTTATTATTAACTATTGAATAAACAAGATATGTTCCTGAAATCTTATAATTAATTTGACTTAATTCTAAACTATTAAAACTTGACCTAGTTATTAATAAGTTATTAATAAAATGCAATAAATAATTTTCTGATAGTAATTTGTATTTTAAATCCTTAGAATTTTTAATATTACTTATTGCTTTGAATTGTTCTTTTAAGTCCATAAAAATCACCCTTACTTACTATTATAAATTAAAAAAAATCCCTAATGGAATTTTTTATTATTTATCAAATTATTGAACGATTGAAACAACTGTTCCAGCACCAATAGTTCTTCCACCTTCACGGATTGAGAATTTTGTACCTTGTTCAACAGCAATTGGTTTAATTAATTCAATAACTAATTCAACATTATCTCCAGGCATAACCATGTCTGTTCCACTTGGTAAGTGAACTTCTCCAGTAACGTCTGTAGTTCTAAAGTAGAATTGAGGACGGTATTTGTTAAAGAATGGTTTGTGTCTTCCACCTTCTTCTTGTGTTAAAGCATAAACTGATGCATTTAATTTTGTATGTGGTTTAATTGTTCCTGGTTTTGCAAGAACTTGTCCACGTTCAATATTATCTCTATCAACACCTCTTAATAGTGCTCCAACATTATCTCCAGCTTCAGCAAAGTCTAGTAATTTTCTAAACATTTCTAATCCTGTAACGACAACTTTTTTACTATCTTCAACTAATCCAACAATTTCGATTTCGTCGTTTACTTTAACAACTCCTCTTTCAACTCTTCCAGTTGCAACTGTTCCACGACCTGTAATTGTAAATACATCTTCTACAGGCATTAAGAAAGTTTTTTCTTTATCACGAATTGGTGTTGGGATATATGCATCAACAGCATCCATTAATTCTTCAACTTTAGTAACTCATTTAGCATCACCATTTAATGCTCCTAAAGCTGATCCACGAATAACAGGTGCTCCATCTCCATCAAAGTCATATGCAGATAATAAATCTCTAACTTCCATTTCAACTAAATCTATTAACTCTTCGTCATCTACCATATCACATTTATTTAAAAATACTGCGATAGCTGGTACTCCAACTTGTCTTGACAATAAGATATGCTCTCTTGTTTGAGGCATTGGTCCGTCAGTTGCAGCAACAACAAGGATTCCACCATCCATTTGTGCAGCTCCTGTAATCATGTTTTTAACATAATCGGCGTGGCCAGGACAATCTACGTGAGCGTAGTGTCTTTTTTCTGTTTTATATTCAACGTGAGAAGTATTAATTGTAATACCTCTTTCTCTTTCTTCGGGTGCATTATCAATATTTGCATAATCTTTGAATTCTGCTCCACCTTTTGCTGCTAATACTTTTGTAATTGCAGCTGTTAAAGTAGTTTTACCGTGGTCAACGTGTCCGATTGTTCCAATGTTAACGTGAGGTAAACTACGGTCAAATGCTTCTTTTGCCATGTTTTTTCATTCCTTCCATTTGGTTCTAATTTATAATTATTTTGACCAAGTGTCCTAATAATTATAAATACATTTTGTTTAAAGTACAATACTTTTTTTATTTGATAATAAGGTACTATTTACCTTGTTTTTTAATAATATCTTCAGCAATGTTTTTTGGTGCTTCATTATAATGACTAAAAATCATTGTATAATTTCCACGACCTTGTGTAAATGAACGAAGTTCAGTTGCATAACCAAACATTTCTGAAAGAGGAACTTTTGATTTAATTGTTTGTGCATTTCCTCTTTGTTCTGAACCTTCAATTAAACCACGTTTTGATGAAATGTTACCCATTACATCTCCATAGTATTCATCTGGTACAGTTACTTCAACTGACATAATTGGTTCTAAAAGAACTGGGTTAACTTTTTTAGCAGCTTCTTTTAATGCTAATGATGCAGCAATTTTATATGCCATCTCATTTGAATCGACATCATGATATGATCCATCAACTATTGTTGCTTTTACGTCTATCATTGGGAATCCAGCAATTATTCCATTTTGTAAAGCATTTTCTAGTCCTACTCTTGCAGCATTGATATATTCTTTTGAGATTTTACCCCCAACAATTTTATCAATTCATTCAAATCCTTTATCATGATTTGGTTCAAATTCAATCACAACGTGTCCATATTGTCCACGTCCTCCTGATTGTTTAACATATTTTCCTTCAACTTTTGCTGAGCCCTTAATTGTTTCACGATATGAAACTTGAGGTGCTCCAACATTTGTTTCCACTTTAAATTCTCTTTTTAAACGGTCAACAATAATATCAAGGTGTAATTCACCCATTCCAGCAATAATTGTTTGTCCAGTTTCTTCATCAGTAAAAGTTCTAAAAGTTGGATCTTCTTCTGACAATTTGTTTAATGATAATCCTAATTTTTCTTGATCTGCTTTAGTTTTTGGTTCTAATGCTAAATGAATAACTGGTTCTGGGAATACCATTGATTCTAAAATAATTTCATTTTTTTCATCTGTTAATGTATCTCCAGTTGTTGTATCTTTCAACCCAACAGCTGCAGCAATATCTCCAGCATAAACTTCATCTATTTCTTCACGGTTATTTGCATGCATTTTTAATAAACGTCCTACACGCTCTTTTTTATCTTTGGTTGCATTTAATACATAACTACCTTTTGCTAAAACTCCTGAGTAAACTCTAAAGAATGTTAGTTTTCCAACAAATGGATCAGTCATAATTTTAAAAGCTAATGCAGCAAATGGTTGATCATCTGCAGCTTTTCTTTCAGCTTCTGTTCCATTTGGTAAGATTCCCTTAATTGAAGGAACATCTAATGGTGATGGTAAATAATCAACAACAGCATCTAATAATAATTTAACACCTTTGTTTTTAAATGCTGACCCAGATAGTACTGGAAAAAATTCAGCTGATATTACACCTTTACGAATTGCTGATTTTAATTCAGGAATTGTAATTTCTTCTCCATCCAAAAATTTAACCATTAAATCTTCATCATATTCAACAGCCATTTCAACTAGTTGCGCTCTTAATTGAACTGCACTATCTTTTAAATCTGCAGGAATTTCAATTTCCTTAGCAACTTCTTCAGCAGCTCCATCAAAACCTCAAGCCTTCATTTCAACTAAATCAATAATTCCGCTAAACTGATCTTCTGCTCCAATTGGTAATTGAATTGGAGCAGCTTTTGCTCCCAATCTATCCCCAATTGTTTTTACTGAGTATAAAAAATCAGCTCCAGTTTTATCCATTTTATTAACAAAAACTACTCTTGGTACTCTATATGTTGTAGCTTGTCTTCAAACAGTCTCTGTTTGAGGTTCCACACCACTTTGACCGTCTAAAACAGCTACAGCTCCATCAAGAACTCTTAATGATCTTTCAACTTCAACTGTGAAGTCAACGTGACCAGGAGTATCAATGATATTAAATCTATGATCTGCTCAAAATGCTGTTGTAGCTGCAGATGTAATTGTAATACCACGTTCTTGCTCTTGAGCCATTCAATCCATTTGTGATTCACCTTCGTGAGTTTCACCAATCTTATGAATTCTACCTGTATGGAATAAAATACGTTCTGTAGTTGTAGTCTTACCAGCATCAATGTGAGCCATAATACCAAAGTTACGAATCATACTTAAACTATATTCTCTTGGCATATTCTTTTTTCTCCTTATTTTCTATTATCAACGATAATGTGCAAATGCTTTATTAGCTTCAGCCATTTTGTGAGTATCTTCACGTTTTTTAACTGATCCACCAACACCATTTGATGCATCAATAATTTCGTTTGCTAATCTATCAATCATTTCTTTTTCATTTCTTAATCTTGAATAATTAATTAATCATCTTAAAGCTAAAGTAACTTTTCTTTCTGTTGATACTTCAACAGGAACTTGATAGTTTGCTCCACCAATACGACGAACTTTTAATTCTAAATGAGGTTTAATATTTTCAATAGCTTTATCAAAAACTTCGATTGGAGTAGTTCCAGTCTTTTCTTTTATTTTTTCAAAAGCCTTGTATAAGATGTGTTGAGCTGTTCCTCTTTTACCATCTAACATAATTTTATTAACTGCTCTACTTACTAGTTTTGAGTTATAAATTGGATCTGGTAATACGTCTCTCTTTTCTGCTTGATGTTTACGCATATTATATTCTCCTTTCTCTTTTATTTATAAAATGTGAATTACACTCTTTTATTTTTTCTCTTTAGGTCTTTTTGTTCCATATAAAGAACGAGATTGCATTCTTCCGTTAACTCCAGTTGTATCTAAAGTACCACGAATTATATGATAACGAACCCCAGGTAAGTCTTTTACCCTTCCCCCACGAATAAGCACAACACTATGTTCTTGTAAGTTGTGTCCTTCTCCTGGAATATAAGCTGTTACCTCCATACCGTTAGTTAATCTAACCCTTGCATACTTACGTAAAGCCGAGTTAGGTTTTTTAGGAGTCATAGTTGCAACCCTTGTACAAACACCTCTTTTTTGTGGTGCTGAAACTCTAGTAACTTTTTTTAATAAAGTATTAACTCCTCTGTTTAAAGCAGGAGCTTTAGTTTTTCATGTTTTTGCTTTTCTTGGTTTTCTAACTAATTGATTGATTGTTGCCATTTAAGGTTCCTCCTTTCCACAATACCGAGTGTATTGTAATCACACAAAATATATTATATATTAAAAAAGAGCTAATTATTAATATTTTTAGCTCTTTTTTTCTTTTTTAATACTTAAAATAAGCATATATTTGGCATTATATTATCAAATACTGTTTGATTCATCATTCCTTCTTGTAAAGGATAAATTAAAATAAGTTCTAATAAGTAAACCATTAAATAATAGAAATTCATATATTCCATAAATATCTCAATTCTTTTTGTTGATAATTGATCCTCTTCAATTGTAGATAATCTTTTATATGTATTTGTATAATTTTGATTAAATTCTAAAATGTTCTCCATTAATTTTGAAAAAGCTGACTGGGCATCTAATTCAGAAACTTTTTTTAAAAAATCATCCATGGGTTTAAAAGTATTATTAGTATCCTCTTTTAAATTTAGTTCTTTATATTTTTCAAGTAGTTCATTTGTTTTAACTCCAAAAGTTTGAACTGCAGTTGCAACTATTATATCAATTCCTTTAGAATCTCTTACAATCTCTTTTTCTAAATTTTCTTTTTCTAAATTAACATCAAGAGAGATTAAAACAATAATAGCATTTTGAAAAATAGACATTAAGTGATTTAAAATAATTAATTTATCTGAATTGTTATCTAGGGGTTTTCACTCTACAAAAGTTTTATCAAAATCTTGACCAAACAATTCCACTTCTTCTCTTGTATGAAGCTGACTATTCTTCTTTAAAAATTCTTCAATATTTTTAGGAATCTTAAACTCATTAGAAATGTTTTCTTTTAAATTTTCATATACAGTATTAACTCTTTTTATAATGATTCTTTCATAATTAATAGGTTTAATTGTTTTCATAAAAATCCTTTTCTATATTTATATATAAGATAATCATACTACATTTGATATTATTAATAATAAGGAGAATACAATAATGGTATGAGGAGAATCAAATTCAAGAGACTTTTTAGATTGAGCTGATTTTTGTAGAAATAATGTTATTAAACAAAAAGGAATAAATTCAACAAGCGGTCCAAATTTTGCAAGTGATAAAAGCTCTGCAAATTATAATTCTGTTAAAAATACACTAATTAATCTTATTCAAAGTAATAAAAGTATTAGTGTACAAGAACTATATAATATTTTACCTAATGATCTTTTATCAAATCCAACAATTAAAAATGTACTCTTACAATTATATTTTGAAGATAATTTAAAAATACAAGGACAACAAAAAAATAATGATGATAGAGAGTCAAATTTTATTTTAGTTTTTGTTAAAAAACCCCTTCCAAAGACTGTGGTTAAAACAGAAAAACAACAATCAAATATTGAAGAACTGATTGATAATACTTGACAAGCTTCAGGAAGAAAATTGGACTTTGAGAAAATTCAACGTGAAGATAAAAGTAAATTAAATATAAACTTAAAAAGAACAACACCAACACCAGTTAGTAAGCCTGCTGAAAAGCCTAATATTGATGTTAGGGATTTAATAAAAGAAAAGGAAATGCCAAAGGAAATAGTGAGGGCAGTTCCCAAAAAAGAAATACCAGAGCCAAAAAATTCAAATATAACATATATCCAAATACCTAAACCAGAGCCAAAAATAATAAAAGAGGATGTTATTCCAGCAGTAAAAGTGAAGCTTGAATATAGACCAATGCCAAATAAAAGAGAAGTCATTATTGAAGATATAGTTTTTCATGGTTTATCAACTTTTGACTTATATTACTTAGAGGCATTTTTAGGTGATGCCGCAATAAAGGAAAGTGACAAGAGGAACCAAATTAAAATAACAAAAGATATTTTAAAAGTTAGAGGAGACATTAAATATGTTGAAGAAAAAAATTCTTCTGCTTTAAAGAATATTTTTGGTTTTATTGGATGTTTAACAATAGTTGGTATACCATTTGTAATAGCTGCAAACTCTAATAAAATTAGAAAAAAAGCAGGAAAAATATATAAAGAAAATTTAAAAAATAGAGGATATGAAAAATTAAAAAATGAATTAAAATTACAACATCCAAAAATTATTGAGTTTTAAAAAGAGTCCTTATTTAAATAAGGACTCTTTTTACATTTCTTGTTTTTTATAACTACTTTTTAATATTTTTGCTTCACTTTTAATATTTTTTAATTCTCTTTTTTTGATTTTTATAGCTAAGTTTGCTTGTTTCATAGTTTCTTTACATTTTTCAATTTCAGTTTCTTTATTTTCTTTTTGAACTTTAAACGCTGCTAATTTTTCTTTTAGTGCTTCTTTTGTCATTTTTATTTTCTCCTTATAGATATAATCTACTAATAGATATAATCATAGTTTAAAAAAGTCTTATTGTCAAATTACTTAATAATATATAAATAATCAATAAAACATTAAGTAAAAAGTTTTAATAACTTATACTAATAAATGCCCTCTATAAAAGATAAAGAAAACATGGCACTCTCAATATCTTGTTTCACTTTATTTGCAAAACTTTCTAAAATTTTTTCTTTTGAGAAACTCTTTATTCTATGAAATACACATACTTCGTTTCTAACATTAGTACTATTAACATATTCATGACCTATTATAAAGTCATTAAATATTGCAATACCACTTAGATTTTTTGTATTTTTCATAGTTAGACTATCAATATATTTAGGTCTAAGCAATTTAGGACCCCTTAAATCTGTATTTGATACATTAATACCAAATCTCTTATTAAATTCTATTGATTCTGTCTGATAACTATCTTTATTTGGTTTTCCAGTAAATATAACTATTCCATTGTAACTCTCATCAAATTTTGTATTTTGAACTGTAAGACCTGTAGTAGCAATATAATGATAAATATAAGTAGTTCGTGTACCATCTTTTGTAGGTGTTACAATTTTTTCTACAGTCCTAATAATTTGATTAACTTGATAATTTACTAATTTGTCATCAAAAGAAAAAACTATACTGTTTCTCTTTTCATTGCCTTTAAAAAAACTATATCTAGATAATCAGCTTTTTGGACTTCCATTATAGTCTTTTATTGGAGCCCTAATAAGTTTTCTCTCTAAATCTATAAATTTGGTTTTTTTAATAAGTGAGTTTGAAGTTGATTTTACTAATAAATCAAATGACTTATTATAAATTTCTTTTCATTCTATCTTATTTACATAATTAAAGGCTTCAACTCTTGAGTAACTAGACTTAGTTAAATAAACTATTCCCAAAACGACAAAAGTTATATCTAATGCAATTAAAAATAAAGTCATAAATACCATTAAACTCGCTAAAACTACTGTTAAGCACATAGATATAATTGCAAGTATTCAAGATAAAATACTTATAATTAAAAATTTCTTTCTCTTTCCAATAGCTGCGTCTAATTTTGATTTATCTAAACAACTCTCAATAAAGCTTGTAATATTTTCTACTAAGTAATTATCGTCTTGCATTTTTTATTAAAATCCAATCTTAACGTCAGCTCTATCTTCTTCAGTTATTTCAAAGAAATATTTATTTTTAGCTTTTATTGATGATCCTGCTACATTTGTTGGTCATACTTTAATTGCTTGATTAAAAGTGCTTACATTTCCATTGTAAATTCTTCTTGAAGCTGCAATATCTTCTTCAATCTCATTTATTGAATTAGACATAGATTGAAATAATTCTGTTGACTTTAGATTTGGATAATTTTCAACTTGGATCATAATGTTTCTTGAAACTTGATCAAGAACTCTGTTATTTTCCATCATTTCTTTTGCTCCCCCACCCATTCTCATATTAGTAACTTTCTCTAAAGTACTTTTTTCAAAATCAATGCTTCCTTTAACAGTATCCATTAATTTAATTAAAGTATCTCTTCTTCTTTTTAATTGAACATCTATACCTGATTCCGATTCTAGTACTTTTGTATCCATTTTCTTTAATTTATTTACATTTCCAATATGAATAAATAAAGGAATAATTAATATAAATGTTAAATATCAAAAAAACTTTCCAAAAGCTGAAACCTTTGGTGAAGTATCTGCATCCCTATTTAAATCTTGCTTTTTATTTGGTGCTATCATAATTTTACTTTCCCCTTCTTTTTACACATCCGTGAATATAATAATTTTATCACTTTAAATTATTTTGATTTAAAATTTTATATTTTTTATTGAAGATATTATTTTAGTTTGCTCATTTTTTGAAATTGGCAAATACTCCATAAAAATTCTATCTTCTCTTGGATTAAGTATGAAACAACTCTCTACAATTTTTTTTGTAGCATTTTCAAACATTTTTTTATATAGAAATAATTGTGCATTATATTTATCAACAAAATTAGTTCTACTGGTTTTTATATCCATTATGTAATAAGTATCTTTCGATTTCAAAATTATGTCAATAGTTCCAAGATAATTGCAATCATAACCCAAATATAAATAAGTTTTTTCAGAATAAATTTGATCAATATTATATTTATATATAAATGAATTTAGCTCAGTAATTATTCTTTTTGCAATATTTATATGATTTGAATTTTTACAGTCTAATATGTTCAAATTTAATTTAAAGTCTTTCCTATCTTTAATTGAATGTGAAATCATATTGTGAACACATATTCCCTGCTTAATTGAATTATCAACTAAATCTTTTTTTATAAATTTATTGTGAATGTAAGGAAAGTTTTTTTCTAATATTAGACTAACAAAAGGTAAATTAATTTTATTATCTTTTCCTATAAAATTTTGTAAGTACAATGGTATTTCAATATCATTTTGAATTATATAATTAAAATTATCATCTCTAAAAATTAAATCTGTTAAATCATATATCATTTTGTTTCTCCTATATATACAATAACAAAAAAAATAATGGCTAACCATTACTTTTATTATATTCATATCTTGTTGTTAAAGAATTAATAATATTCCTTGGATTGTTATTATTTAACTCACTAACAACTTTTGAAATAGATTCTAATTGACTTGAAACACTTCTAAAGTCATATGAAACCATATTTTCTTTAATAATTTTAGTTTCTAATCTCTCTAATAAATTTTCAAGTTTGAATATTCTTTCTTCAATAGAACTTATTTTTTTCTTTTCAAACTCTAAAATTTTTGAACTATAACTTGCTGCTAAATTTTGTTGTTCCAAAACTAACTGCTCTCTAATTTTATTAATTTCATACTTATTATCATAATTATCAGATAAATGTCTTTCATTATGTTCATTTATAGAGCTATTAAATTTATTAGTTTTATTTTCTTCTAAATTTATTTCATGACTTCAATTAACTTCTTCTGCAATTAATTGATTTTTACTAAATAAATTTTCTTGTATATAGTTATCTGGAATTAACTCATTAGTCTCTTTGCTTTCTGTAATTAAATCTTCATTAAAACTGTTTTGATTTGCATAAACGCTTTCTTTAGAATCTGATTGGTTAATATTTGTTTTTAATATATTTTCTTCTGCCAACTTATTAGATTTTTTTTCTTCAATATTTTCAAATATAAAATTCTTTTCTGTATCTTCTACTTGAGTATCTTTTTGATTATCCACTTCCAAACTCATTTTTGGAGGTAAAGTAATATAAGACTTAGCCGAATTCTCTATAATATTTGAATCACTTTTTACTATTTGTTGGCTCAAATCTGATTGTTTAAAATTAAAGTCAGAGTATATTGAATCTATATTTGTATTTGAAGATTCAAATAATTGATTTATATCCATATTAACAGCTCTAGCTAATTTCTCACTAATTGTTGATTGCTCCAAAATATCAGATTTTAAAACATTTCCTTCTAAATTTTCACGCTTATTTAATTCTAAATCATTAAATTCAAAGTTAGGAGAATCAATATCTTCTTTTGATTTCACTGGTAAATTAGTTTCTATAATCTTTTCCATAGACATATTAATTGCCTTTGCTGATGGGCCATCAAAATTTTGGTTAAATTCACTAAACTCTAGTTTAGGAAGATCTATCATATCTAAATCTTCTTCTTTTTTAGTTTCAATTTTATCACTAATAATTTCAGAACTACTTGAAGAATCTTTTGTAATATCAGAAAATTCTTTAACATCAGAAATAATTATTTGATTATTATTTGAAGATCCAATATCTTCAACAATAATTCCCTCATTACTTTTTGGTTGCTGTAAATTAAAATCTTGATATATTAAATCACTGGTTACATTAGATGGTAAATCTATTTCTTCAAGTTGTTCAACAGACATATTAATGGCCTTAGATTTTTGTCCTTCTATAAAATTTTCATCAAATTCAATTTCATTCAAACTATCTTCTATTTTTTCATTAATGTTATCTTTAAAAATAACTGAAGTCTGTGGATAATTATCATCTACTAGCTTATTTAGATCCAAGTGCATTACTTGATAGTCATCAGGTATTTTTATTTTTTTACCTAGCTTATTAAGTCTAATTACATTAAAATTAAATTTTCTAACAATTTCAGATTTTTTATCATCTTCAAATGAATAAAAGTTTTCTTCAATTTGAACTCTTTTAATTTCCAATTTTGTTTTATACTCTTTTCATTTTAAATAATATTTTTTATTTTTTGTATCTTTAAAGAAGCTATCTAATTGAGTTTCATTTAAAATAGGCAACGCAGAGTTATCATTTCTTTTGTTTTGTTCGTTTTCTTTTTGGGAAACCTTTTTTTGGTTTCTCAATTCTACGTTGCCAATTAACTTTCCCTCTTTTGTTACCTCTTTTTCAAATTTTCTTTCTTCTCTATAAATTGAAATTAAATTTCTTTCTTCAGCATAGTTATTTAAAGCGACTGAATCAAATAGTACTACTTCTAATAATACAACTGCTGCAAAAATTAACATTGAAGCAACAAAGAATACTAATTGCCCTGTTAATAAAATAACAACTGCAATAGCTAATAAAGTTATTTTAACAAATGGCTTTGAAAGTTTTTGATGTTTTCTCAATCTAACAAGTTCTATAATTGATAAAACAATTAATACTATTGCTATTGCTATTGAAACTACAATTCAAATTAAGATTGGTTTTTCATTAAATTCAGGTTTTCCAATATTTGAAATATTGGGCTTCCCATTTGAACCAAATATTGAACCAAATAATGGCTCTGTGAAAATATTTAAAATTTTTGTAATAATTGCTGGTGGATTTGCTGATGTCAATAATAACATAATTGCAGAAGTAGCAAATACTATTAGTGATACAGACGCTACTAAGGTTAATGACCATGCAAATATAATAAATATAGCGAACATATTGTTTTCCTCCTATTTTTTTAATTGATTCCAGCTACCAGGAACTGAAATTTGTTTTGTATTTTTATCTTGATTTACTTTATTACTAAATGTGTTTTCAATACTAATTGGACCTCTTCTTAATAAGTTTAAATTCTTATCTATTTCTTTATAGGACTCTTGTATTTCAACACCCTCTTTTCTGTAAGAAGGAGCCTGAAATCTTCTTCTTCCTTCAGAAGGAGTAATTGAACTATCAATTACAACCTCATTGTTTGAAAGAATTGATGGATTAAATTCAGTATTGACTTTTCTTTTTAGAATTTCATGTTCTTCCAATTTTTTTTGATCTAACATTTCATTTCTTTGTTTTTCAATAAACTCATCGATATTAATTCTTAAAATTGAATCTATTCCTGGATCATAATTTTCTTCTTGTTGTTGAATAGTTTCATTCTCTATTAAAAAATTTAATTTATTATACTCCTGATTTTGGATATTAACTTTTTCAAAATTAGAAGATTCATTCTTATATTTGTTTAATTTAAAATCCTTGTCTAAATTATTTTCAATTAGATTAAATTCTTCATTAGAATTTACCCCATCAAATATAACATAATCAAAGTTTTCAGATATTTCATCAATTCTATTAATATCAATAACTTTTGAATCAAGATTCATTCTACAAGATAAACCAGGTATTTTAATTAAGGACTTTGCTATAAACTCATTAATTAATAAAATCTTATTCAAATCAATTCCCTCTGTATTAGTTATTACTATATTCATTTTTTCATTAAAGTTATATGAATCCAATAAATTAATAAACTCATTAATAAACATTTTTTCTGGATCATTTGTAATATTTAAATCGTCTAAAATATCATCAATTTCAGATGTAGTCTTACCTCAATCTGTTGCTGCTAGCAATACAGAAGTTCTTTCTCATAAAATCTTCTTATCTTCTAAACTAATCTTTTCAGGTAAATTATTTATAAATTTTTTTAAAAAGAATAAGCAAGGTGAAGAATATATAACAATTTTTTGTAAATCTATATAAATCAAATTCTCATTATTCATATCATTTAATAATTCTGGATGATTTACCATTAATGTATTCTTTGAAAATAATTCCCTTTTATTTTTCAAAGAAATATATTTATCTTTTGATATTATTTTATTATTTAAATTTTTTGACTCTGTAATTAAATTTTTACTTTTTGTGTTTGATATTATTAATCCACTATTTTCATTTTCAAAAATCTCATTTAGTTTTAAAACCTTTTGATTACTTTCATCATAAGCTCTTTCAAAATTTTCATTAAAATAATTTTTCTCTGATTGATTATACACTTGAGGTTCTAAAAAAGCATTTTCTCTTTTTAAACCCTTTTCAGGAGATATCGAATTTGCAAAATGTTTTTCTTCAAAATCTTCAAAATTATTTTCAAAGTATTTATCAGATTCGGCTTTATTATATAAATAATTATTTTCTTGAGATTCTATATTTGTATATTTATTACTATAATTATTTTTTGAAGGATTTATATTATTTTTATAAGATGATTCCGGATAATGATTATAATCTATAAATCCCATTTGAGTTCCTAATTTTGTTAATCGTTCCTGTTCTTTTCTTTCTTCCAAGACTCTTTTTTCATCTTCCTCACGTTGTTTTTTCATCCTTTCAAATGGATTTAAATACATATTATAACCTCCTAATGCCAAAATTATTATACCATATTTTTTAAAGTTTTTTACTTCTTTTATTGCAATGTAATAGATAGTTTGATATGATATATTACTTTTTTTATTAGTAATTTTGCAAAATTAAAAAGAAGAAGTTATTAAAAGCTGCTAAATATAATTTAAAAACCCCATCTTTTTTATTTATTTATTTTATAAAGTTATTATAACACAAAATACTGCACTTTTATCTCTAGAACAAATTGATCCAGTAAAGATAAAATCTAAAATAATAATTAAATATTATTTTGAATTTTTTTATATTTTATAAAAAGAATTGTATAGATGGTTGATAAAAAACTCAGACTTATTATTGTTTGTGAAATATATTTTAAACCACTCATTCAAGGTTCTGAAATTAAATTATTATTATCAAATGGAAACCCATATGTATTTTTTAAATAATTAAAAGATAGAGCCTTAGGATTAACTTTAAAAGTTCCATTATTTCATAAGTTAGTTATTTTTTGTGCTTGATGACTTGAATATGTAATGGCAACTAAAACAGATAATATTTCAATTAATAAAATAATAAATTGAAAAGTAAATGTTGATTTTGAAGTATTTCAATTTTTAATATAAGCAGTAATAAAAATAAAAATGCTTGCCATTAAAAAGCTAGAAATTATAATAGGTAGAAATTTAATTGCAAAATAGGAATTGGTGATATTCATTTCTTCTATGGAAATACCATTATATGTAACGGACTTATATAAATCTTTAACAATAAAAGTTCAATTAAGCATTGAATTCATTTTTGTTCCAAAAATAGTCATATTAATTATATATGCTAGAGGAGGAAGAAAAACTAAAGCTGTTGCTATAATTAATCAAAATGAGATATTTTTACTGTTATTTAAAGAAAATTTCTTTACTAACTCTTTAAATTTAGATCCACTATTTTCTTTAAAATTACTACGTTTTATTGCTACTTTATTATACTGCTGATTTTTAAATCAAATAGTTAAAAAAAGTATTACTGCTATGATTTTAATAACAGCTAATCATCATGTAGTACTATCAGATGCTCACTTATACTTATTACCCGTATTCTTTATGGACATACTATAAAAAACCTCTTGCATTTCTTTTATTGCTTCCGATTCAAAAATTGAGTTATCCTTCTGAGATAAAAAGTCAAAAAGATTATAAAATTTTGAATAAGAATACTCAGAAATTGCTTCTAGAACAATTGAAAGAACTGCAAACATTGCTATTATCATAATATACAAAGCCTTATAATAATTTGAAAATTGTTGTCTTAAAAATAACTTTAAAAATCCAATTAATATAAAACCAATAATTAAAAAAGATATTGATACTCACATTAGAGTTTCAATTTCAAATTGACTAACTACTAGGTTTTTACCAAAGTTAGTTTTAACAACATCCAAGTGATTTAAGTAATATTTAAGAGAATTATTAATATTTATTATAACAAGAAAAGTTATTGCCTGAATAGATAAAATTAAAAAAAGCAATAAAAATTTAAATACCAAATTATTGTTAACTTTAAATTTATCTATTTTAAATTTATCCCTATTATTTTCCATAAATCTCCTTAGAAGTAATTATAAACATTCTTCAATTATTTGAATAATCTTTTTTGAAATCTATATTATATTTTACTATCTTTCCAGAAAAAATACTTTCTAATTCTTCCTTTTGCTCAAAACCGAACTCACAAAAAATAACTAATTTACTATTTAATTGAAATAGGAAATCTAATTTATTTACTAATATTTTATAAAATTCTAGACCATCATCTTTTGCAAAAAGAGCTAAAAGAGGTTCAAAATTTTTAACACTATTTTGAATATGTAAATCTGATAATTTAATATAAGGAGGATTAATTGTAATAAAATCAGGAGTTATCTTAGTCTCTTCAAAAATATTTAGAAAATCAGATATAAAAGTTTTAGCCTTTTTATTATGTTTCTCTAAATTTAATTTTGCAACTTTAATAGCTTCTGGTAAAATGTCAGTTAAATATAAATTAGCTTCAGGCTGTAAGTTTTTTAAAGTTATACCTATGCAACCACTTCCACAACATATATCAAATAAATTTTTATTTTTAAGATCATATTTTATAACTTCTTCAACTATACATTCTGTTTCTTGTCTTGGTATCAAAACATCTTCATTTACAAAAAAATCATACTTATAAAAATATTTATTTTTCAATATATAAGCAAGAGGTTTTTTAGTTTCCAAAAATATTTTAGTTATTTTTAAAAATAAATCTAATTCACTTTTTGATAATGACATATCAGTTAAAAAGTTAAAATCAGATTTATTTGTTACATGAATTATTATTTCTTTAAAGTCATTTGATTTAAATACTAATGGTACATATTTTTGTTTTAGTTTATAAATATTCATATTTAACCTTGTATATGTTGAGTAATAATATTTTTTTGTTCATCATTAATTAATTCAACAATAATTTCATCCAAATTACCTTCCATTACTTGGTCCAACTTATTTAAAGTTAAGTTTACTCTATGGTCTGTAACTCTATTTTGAGCATAATTGTAAGTTCTAATTTTTTCACTTCTTGCTCCTGTACCAACAGCATTTTTCCTCATACTTGCAGCTTCACTTTGTTGCTTTTCAAGCTCTGCATCATAAATTCTTGCTCTTAATAAAGTCATTGCCTTATCTTTATTATCATGTTGACTTCTTCCATCTTGTGATGCTGCAACTATCCCAGTTGGAATATGTGTAATTCTTACAGCTGAGTCAGTTGTATTAATATGTTGTCCACCTGCACCAGATGCTCTATAAGTATCAATTCTTAAATCGGCTGTTTTAATATCAACTTCAACATCAGTAACCTCTGGAAGAACTGCAACTGTTGCAGTCGAAGTTTGAATTCTACCTTTTGATTCAGTTTTAGGAACTCTTTGAACTCTGTGACTTCCAGACTCAAATTTCATTTTTGAATAAACCTTATCTCCCTTTAACATAAAAGAGATTTGACTAAATCCACCAGCAGTTGATTCATTAACATCAATTACATCAATTTTTCAGTTATTTTTTTCAGCATATTTTGTATATAGTCTAAATAAATCTCCTGCAAAAATATTTGCTTCATCTCCACCTGCAGCACCTCTAATTTCAAAAATAACATTTTTATCATCATTAGGATCTTTAGGCAGTAATAGAAGTTCTAAATCTTTTTCAATAATTTCAATAGCTACTTGTTCTTCTTCTAATTGAAGTTTAGCAAGACTTCTCATTTCTTCTTCTTTTTCAGTTTCTAAAATTAATTTTGCCTCCTCAATATCCTTATTCACTTTTTTATACTCTTGATATTTTTGAACAATTTCTTCTAAATTTGATCTCTCTTTATTTAACTCTGTTAAAAGTTTAATATCTTTTAAAGTTTCTTCTTTTTGAATTGTTTCATCAATTGAGTTAACTCTATTTTCCATTACATCTAAAGCTTCTAAGGTTTTCTTATTCATCATATTCTCCTATTCTGGCTTAATGTAACAGTGTCTACATCTAGCCTCATATTTTTCATTTGCCGAAATTACAATTATTGGTTCATTTGCCTTTGCTGGTTTACCCTCAATTATTCTTTGAGTTCTACTTGCATTACCACCACATGAATGACATATGGCACTTAACTTATCAACATATTCAGCTTCAACAAGTAATCTGTCTACATTTTTAAATGGATTATTTTTAAAATCTTTGTCTAAACCATTAACAATTGCAATGACCCCATCATCAGCAATTTTAGATATAACATCAACAACTTTAGCATCTAAAAATTGAACTTCATCAATACCTATTATATCAATTTTTTGCTTTGCATTTTGCTCTTTAAAAATTTTATAAATTTCTTCACTATCTTTAACAGTAACTGATTCAATTCTCATTCCAGAGTGTGAAAATACATCTTCTTTTGAGTATCTTGTATCTATTAAGGGTTTAAAAACTAAAACATTTTGCTGAGCATGTTTGTATCTATTTAACCTTTTGATAAATTCTTCGGTTTTACCAGCAAACATACAACCAGTTATTAACTCAATTCAGCCTCTTTTACTATTCAGGTTCATTCTGTAATTCATAATATTTATTTCCCCTTTAATTTAATTAAATTAGATAAATCATCAACTATTTTATCTAATTCCTTCCAGCTGCTAATCTTAGCTCCTGATGCTAACTTATGGCCACCACCATTATATTTTTTTGCCACTGAGTTTATATCAAAATCTCTACTTCTAATAGAAATTTTTATTTTATCACTTCCAGGAGTTTGATAAGCCATAAGTCAAATTTTGACTTCCTCAATCCCTCCTAAAGTACTTAAAGCACTTTTTATTTCTTCATCTCCAAGATTTATTTTTTTAAAGACTTTTTCCTCAACTTTAATAATTCCAATAGAGTTATCTTCTAAAAATTTAGCCATTCCAAAAGCTTGATTATGCCACTTTGCTAACTCAATTTTTTTTAAAAATAAGTCAGAATAAATATCAGTAATTTTTATTCCAGTTTCAGAAAGTATCTTTGCAGCTTGAAAAGTTTCTCCATTTGTTTTTTCAAAAAGAAATCTTCCAGAATCAGTCACTAAACCATAGTATAAAAAACTAGCTGCTTTTTTTGAGATGTTTAATTTATTTTTATAAGCCCAAAGAGTTATGACTTGAGTACAAGCAATTGCACTTGAATCAACAATTTTATTTTGTCCAAATTCATCATCTTCTAAGTGGTGATCTATTTTAAAAACTTCTTTGACAATATTTTTAAATAAAAAATCTACTCTTTCAAAATTTGCAACATCCACTGTTATTAAAATAGAATCACTTATTACTTGCTCAGTTAAAGCATCTTCAGATTCTTCTCTTAAACCCAAATTAAGTTTTTCTCCTACAACATAAACATTTTTATTTTTAAAATTATCTAAAATAATTTCTTTAAGCCCATACGCGCTACCCTGAGTGTCTCAATCAGGAGATACATGCTTAGCAATTATTATATTCTTATAATTCTTTATTTTTTTAATTAAAGTATCTTTCATTTTTCTCCTTATAGCACTTTTAATATTGACTCTTCTGTTAGATATAATTTAACTTTTTCATTATTATTATATTTTTTTATTGAGTAAAAATATAATTTTAAATCATTTTCTTTAGTTATAACTTCATACATATTTGTATCTAAAAATTCTTTATTGTAGTTAATTATTCCAGTTATTTCTAAAATAATATTTCCATTTTCTTTTTTATTGGTTGATACTTTCATTGGATTTATTATTATCTGACCTGCTTCTTTAAATTTAGAACTTTCAATTTTTAAAGACTCATTCATAGTTTCTAATTTTTTACCATCATACTTATAATTGAATCTATTATTTTTTGCAAAAAATTCTCCTCCATAAGTTGTTCAATTTTTTTGTAGAACTTTTTCAAAACTTGTTTCAGTTATTTCATTCTCATTAATTAAATAAATATTCTTATTTAATTCCGGTATTTCATAAATACTCTCTTCAATAAAAACTATTGAGAATTTAGGATTAATATTTAATAAATTATTTATTACTTTTAATAATTCCTCCCTCTCAGCTTGATTTATTTTTGAAAAGACATTATAAAAAATAATATTATATTGCTTTAAATAAATAGCAGTTAAAAGTTGAAATCATATTTCTTCCATTCTATTGATTTTCAATGAAAGAATACTAAATTCAAATCCAAGTTCTTTTGCAGTTTCATCAATAAATAAAAGTGACTGTTTATATATACTTACTATTTCACTTTTCAGAATTTGTTTTTTTTCTCTAAACTCTTCAATATTTCCTTTTTCACATTCATCATTTAATACTTTTTTATGATACCTATGCATTACTTCAACTATTTTACCTCTTAAAGTATTAGCCTCATCTGATAAACCCTCAAAAAACATTTTCTCTTGTTTAATTTTAAATTCAAATCTTTGGTCTTCAGATGCCTTTCTTCAAGAAAATAGCTCTTCTAAGTTTTTAGTTTTTTTAGTTTTTGTCTCAGATTTATCTAATTCAAAAAAGATTTGCTTCTTTAAGTTTTTGATAATAAAATTAGTTTTTGTCAATTTTCTCTTAATATCATTTACTTTTAAATCAATGATCTTTAATTGCTTTCTTGTAACAAAATTTGTTTGATTGAAGTTCAGCTCTTTTGCTAATTTTCTTTTTTGTCTATCTTTTGCCTTTTTTGTATTATATTCACAAGTACATAATGAAGATAATTCCATAAAAGAATAAACCTTATCTCATAAAGTTTGTAAAAAAGTTTGCATTAATTCAAGATTTTGAGCTTTCTCAATTAAATAATAATAATCCTTAACAATAATTTTTATATGATCCTCTAGGTTTCCAAAACTTTTTTCTAAATTTTTATTATTAAAATAAATAATTTGTTCCAAAAATTCAGACAATCATTGTTCTTCGATATCTAATGAATTATTAATAAATTTAGATATCATACTCTCAACCTTATCTCTCATTTCTAAATCTGTTTTATTATTTTTTGATGTAGAAAAAGATAAATATGAATACTTTTTATTAATGTAATTTATTTTAGCCTTACTAAGAAAATTTTTATTTAATAATAAAGATGTATATAGTCAAAACTTTTCAGGTCATTTTTTTAATAACTTATTAACTCCTATAACTGAAACTTTCCTTTTAGTTCATTGTTTATTAACCATATCATACTGATTGATTTTAAAAATTCCGGACCTAACAAGATGCTTACCTTGCAATACATTTCTAAAATTTTTTCTTAAATATCTATCTTGAGAAATCACTGCTACCATTTGAGAATCTTCACATTTAAAATTAATTGTTTTAGGCAATAATTTTCTGTTAAAAAATTTAACATTTGAAATTGTAAAACTCATATAAAGACCCCCATAACTTTATAATTGTATAACATTTTCAATAAAAATAATAAAACTAGACTAATTGATAGTCTAGCTTTTTGTATTAAATTATTTTTTAGCTTCTTTTGCTTTTTTTTCATTTTCTGCTTTTTGAGCTGCTGAAGCCTTTTCTGCTTCAGCTAATTTAGCATCTTTTTTAACAAATTTTTCTTTGAATTTTTCAACACGTCCCTCTGCATTTGCAAAGTTTTGTTTTCCAGTGTAAAAAGGATGACAATTTGAACAAGTATCTATTCTTACTTCTTCTCCTTTTGTTGATCCTGACATGAATTCATTGCTACAAGTTGTACAAACAATTTTAGCTTCAAAATATTGTGGATGTATGTTTGCTTTTGGCATGTTTTCACCGTCCTTTATTTAAAGTCTTTCTAATACAAATTAAATAATACCATATTTTTAATAAAACTTTTATTTTTTAAGTATTTCTTATATAAATAATCGAATTTTTAATAAAAATAGTTCCAATAAAGTTATTTATAAAAATCAATAACTTAATTTATCTCCTTTAACTTAAAGAGCCTATAAATTACTTTTAAGACTCTTATACTTCTTTATTTACTACAATATTTTCTTTATTATTCATTTTTTTATAATCAAATACCTTATCTAAAATAATTAAAATTTGATTGACTAAAGGCCCCACTAAAAAAGTAAAGCATATCGTTCCTAATCCAAAGTTTGTTAATAAAAAATCGGTTTTACTTGCTCCTTCTCCTTTAACAAATGGGAAAAAAGCAAAGGCTATTATTAATATTGAAATATCTATTATTAATCTACTTTTAGAATAACTCATTTTTGTTAATCTTAAAAATTGTTCACAGATATTATTAAATGGTCCTAATAATCAGCCTGATTTGACTCAAAAAGCTATACCTAATACAAAACATAAAAAACCTGCTATAAAAATTAAATTTCTAGCTCCTGGAATTAACTCTCTAATACCCATTTGACTTAAAGGAGCTATAAATAAACCTACAATTTGAGGTACTATAAAAGTTATAATTATATCTGCCAAAATAAATCATGAAAATTTAAATCAGGCACTTTTACTTTTTGTTTTCTTATACTCATCAATAGTTGGTTTAATTGAAAAACAAATTGCAAACAATATTAAAACAATATAAAGAGTTGTTAAACTTATAGCGTAATTATCATAAACTCCTTGTCCAACTTTTCCCTCTTTTACAAAAGGTATTGAGATGGAAAGTACATTATAAATAAGTCAGTCAATTTGACTTCCTCCAACAGATGGTTGCTGATATAAAGCTAACCCAAATGCAGTTAATAGGATACCTAATATAAGCAATATAAATTTAACTATAATTACTTTTCAATTTTTTGAAAAACTCTTCATATTTTCATTAAATAAATTTTTCATATTTTAAATTTCCTCTTTAATAAAAAAATAGGCTAAAAAAAACCTACTTTTCATATTTTGTTTTTAAAGCTTCTTCTCCACCTTGTTCATATCTTTTAACTCAATTTCTTAAAGAAACTACACTAACATTTCTTGTTGGCGCAAACTGAGTAGCTGTGACACCACTATTTTTAAAATCTCTAATAATCTTAATTTTCTCTTCAACTGTTAAATGCATAATGTAATCCTCCATTATTTCATTATTGATATTATTTAGCTTTTCCTTGACAACCAAACACTTTTGTTAAATCTAAGAATGTTTGTTTTATTGCTTTAAATCCTGGAGCTAATAATTTACGTGGATCAAATCCCTTAGCTTCATCATCTAAATCTTTTTTAGCTTCAATATATTCTCTTGTTGCATCTCTGAAAGCTAATTGTAATTCTGTATTAACATTGATTTTTGAGATTCCTAATTTAATTGCTTTTTCTACTTGGTCTTGAGGAATTCCTGAACCTCCATGTAATACCATAGGTAAATTACATGCTGACTGTAATTCTTCTAATGTATCAAATGATAGTGATTTTCATCATTCTGGATATTTTCCATGAATGTTTCCAATACCAGCTGCTAGCATAGATATTCCTGTAGTAGACATTTCAGCAGCTTGTTTAGGATCTCCTAATTCACCCTCACCAACTACACCGTCTTCTTCTCCCCCAATTGAACCAATTTCTGCTTCAACTGAAATTTCGTGTTTGTTTGCAAAATTCATTAATTCCCTAACTTTTGAGATATTTTCTTCATATGGTAAATGAGAACCATCAAACATTACTGATGAATATCCAGCTTCTATACATTTTTTAGCAGTTTCAATTGATTGACCATGATCTAAATGTAAAGCAACAGGAACAGTAATATTTAATGAATCTAATAATCCATTAACCATTCCCACTACAACATTTGGTCCACCCATATATTTCATTGCTCCCTCTGATGTAGCAATGATTACTGGTGTTTTAGACTCTTGAGCCGCTTCTAAAATGGCTTTAGTTCACTCTAAATTATTGATGTTAAAATGCCCAATTGCATATTTCTTTGCATGTGCATCTTTAATCATTTTTGTAGAATTAACTAATTTTGAATGATAAATTCTTGACATATTTTTTCCTCCTAAAGTTTTATTATACCTTATGATTATACTCCTTATTTTAGATAGACGAGACTTTTTTAAGTATATTAGAGTGGCCGTTTTCACTTTTGAACTAGTGGATTTAATAATTTTTTGCTCTATCCCAATTTTTTTAAAATATAAATATAAAACTAGGGCAAGTAATGTATTAGTAAAATACTGTATTGTATCTGTTAATAATTCAACAATAGCTAAGGAAGAATCAAATAAAAAATAGGCATATAATACATATGTAAAAATTCATAAATAACTAATAAAAATATTCAAATAAGATCAAATAAATTTTTTTAGAACTATAAAACTTACTCCAATTAAAAATTTTACAATAATTGTTATGGGAATATAAATAATCCCACCCGTAAATAAATCAGTTAAAACTCCTGCCATTATTGCAGATAAAATTGATATAAATGGATTAAGAAAATCTAAAAGAGCAATATACAAAAAATCTGATACTTGAAAAATACTTTTACCAGTTCCAATTGAGATTAGATTAGTTACTAATCCAATAATGAACATAACAGATGTTAATAAACCACAAATTGCTATTTGTCTTGAATTAATTTTTTTCATAATCTCACCTTAAATTAATTTTAGATAAAAAAAACAAAAAATATACTAATACTTTTTGTTCACTGCATTTACAAATCCCATAAATAAAGGATTTGGTTTATTTGGTCTTGAAGTAAATTCTGGATGATATTGAGCTGCAATAAAGAAATCATTTTTAGGATATTCTATTATTTCTACTAAATCTTTTTCTAAATATAGACCTGAAAAAACCATTCCGTTTTTTTCAAAGTCACTTCTAAATGAGTTATTAAATTCATATCTGTGTCTATGTCTTTCAATAACTTCATTTGATTTATAAAGTTCATAAGCTAATGTATTTTCTTTTAGAGAAGTTATATATCTTCCTAATCTTAAAGTTCCACCAATATTTTCTCTATTTTTGCCTTCTAAAATATCTATTATTGGATATTTTGTATTTGGTTTTAATTCTGTTGAATTAGCATCTTTTAAGTTTAAAACATTTCTTGCAAATTCAATACACGCTACTTGCATACCAAGGCAAATACCTAAATAAGGAATGTTATTCTCCCTTGCAAATTTGGCTGCCAAAATTTTTCCTTCAACACCATCTTCGCCAAAGCCACCTGGTACTAAAATACCTTTTGCATCTTTTAATTCCATTGCTATATTTTCTTGCTTTAATGTTCTGGCATTTACTCAATTGAATTTAACTTTTTTACTAATTTCATAACCAGAGAATTTTAAAGATTCCATAACTGATAAATATGCATCACTTAATTCAACATATTTTCCTACGATATGAATTGTTAAAATTTCTTTTGATTTTTCAATATTATTAACAAATTTTTTTCAATCTTTTAAATTTGTTGCTTTTAATTTTAAACCTAACTGTTTTGCTGTAATTTTATGTAGATTACCTTCTTCAACAACTAAAGGCACTTTATAAATTGAATCACTATCTGGACAAGCAATAACATTTTCTACTGGAATACTACATAATAAAGAGATTTTATCTTTAAGTTTTTTATCAAATTCTAATTCACTTCTTGCAACAATTACATCAGGTTGAATTCCTAAATTTAATAATTCCTTAACTGAATGTTGAATTGGTTTGGTTTTAAATTCTCCAGATACTTTTAAATAAGGTAATAATGCCACATGAATAAACATTACATTTTCCTTACCTTTTTCCATTCTAATTTGTCTTAAGGCTTCTAAAAATGGTTGAGATTCAATATCTCCTACTGTACCACCAATTTCAGTAATAACTACATCTGCTTTGTTTTCAATCTCTGCAGCATAAATTCTTTGTTTAATCTCGTTAGTAATATGAGGGATAACTTGAACAGTTTTACCTTCATACTTACCATTTCTTTCTTTTTCTAAGGCCTCATAATATATTTTTCCAGCTGATGTTGAAGATATTTTAGAAAGGTTTACATCAATAAATCTTTCATAATGACCTAAATCTAGATCAGTTTCTCCCCCATCATCTGTAACATAAACTTCCCCATGTTCAATTGGATTAATAGTTCCTGGATCTATATTTAAATATGGATCAAATTTTTGCATAAATATTTTCAGTCCACTATTTTTTAAAAGTACTCCAAGCGAGCTCCCAGTAATTCCTTTTCCCAAACCAGAAACAACTCCACCAGTAATAAATATGTGTTTTACCATAATCTAATTCCCCCAAAAATAAAAAGTAGTTAATTAAACTACTTCTGATTAAATTCTACTAATAATCATCGTCATCATCGTCATCGTCGAAATCATCATCGTCGAGATCTTCATCTAAACTTATATCTATAGAATCATCATTTCCTTTATGATTTAATAATTTTTTAATTTTACCAACATTTTCTCCAGTATCATCATCAAAAGTATCAATACCAAGAATTGAATCAGTATCAAAATCTTCAAACTCTTCTGTTGTTTCAAATTTATCAACATATTCATATTGTTTTTTAACATCATCAAATTTTAGATATTCTCTTAAACCTCATTTACCATCTGAAGTCAGTGCAAATCTATTGTCAAGAACCAAATCACTATATAGTTCAGCTATAATTTCATTTTTGCTATCATTATCTCCATGTATTTCTTTTGAAATTGTATTTCAAATATCTTCAAATGAAGCGTCATCTTTACATTGACTTAGGTAATCATAGGCCAAATTAATTGGTGATAGTTTACTCATAAGATTTTCCCCCATAATTTCTATTCTACATTATACATTGGAAAAATATATATTTTTTTTATTTTATTATTTCAATCAACATTTATTATTTCTGACAAGTCCTTTATATTGGTTAATTTACCATTATTTAATATGTATATATTTTCATCTTTTTTTTCAGAACTGTGCTTATAAATCGAGATATCTCTTATTGTAGCAATATCAAAATAATATTTACTATTACCTTGAAAGTCAGTTTTCATTTTTTCAATTGTTTCTGAAGAAAGATCTGAAGATACTTTTAATAATTTTCGATTTATTAATCTATTTGATAAATCCTTTAAGATAATATCATCTTCATCTCTTAATACTCTAAATATTTCAAACATTGTATAATCATCTAAATTAGTATACTTTTCTAATGGCATAATTTTGTTTTCAAATACTTCTTTAAAAATCTCAATTGTTTTTGATGCTCTAAATTGATATTTATCAATATATAAGTCTTTTAATCTTTTAAATCACATTTTAAATGTATTATCAAAAGCAATAGAAATTTTGTGTTCATACACTTGTTTAAACATATGATATCTTCCTAATAAAAAATTCTCAATTGCATTTATGGCTTTATTTGTAAATACAATTTGACCTTCATAAATTCTAGCATTTCTTATTATTCAATCAATATCAGGTTTAGAATAGTTAACTCCAGCACCTTTTGAATCTCTTAATAAGTAATCTAACCTATCTGCATCCAACTGACTTGAAACTAAAAAATTAACTATTTTATTTTTATGTTTACCTTCAATTACTGAAACAACCTCTTTAGGATTGATTCCATTATTAATTAGTACTTTATTAATTTGAGTATTTCCTCTTATAATTTCTACAGTATATTGCTCATGAGATACAGGAGATATCAACTCAAAAGTATGTGAAAATGGACCATGCCCCACATCATGAAGTAAACCTGCTATTTTTAAAATCTTTTTATCTTTTGCTGAAATATTTTTATTAATAATTTCATTTTCTAAAAACTTACAAATAACGTGATAAACACCTATACAATGAGAAAACCTTGTATGATTCGCACTTGGGAAAACAAATTGTCCTCCACCTAGTTGAATAATTCTTCTTAATCTTTGAAATTCATCTGTATCAATTAATTCTGAAAACACTTTATCCTCAAAATAAATTTCTCCATGAACATTATCTCTTATAAACTTTTCCATAATCAACCTCTTATTTAATACTATTTATATTAAGTATTACTTGTTCTTTTCCTATCAGTGAAATTGTTTTTGCCAACTCTGGACCATGTTCACTTAAAGTTGTAAATATTCTTACAGGCATAAATAAATCTCTACCTTTTAATTCAAATTTTTTACCAATACTATTTATCAAAGTCTTAATGTTTTCTTCATTGAATTCAACTATTTTTTTTAATTCTTCTTCTAAAAAAACTATTAAATCTTTTTTAATATTAAACTCTGCCAAAATATTTTTTGTTTTATCATCTATTTTCTTATTAAAGAAAATATCTAAATGATCATTAATTTGAGATGCGAACTCTAGTTCTTTTTTAAATAAAAGTAAAACAGATCTGATTCAGTTATCCTTTTTATTTTTAATTTCAAACTTATTTTCATCAATAAAATTAATCACAAATTTTATGTAATCATCATCACTAATTTTTTTTATTCATTGACTATTAATTCACTTCATTTTTATCATGTCAAAAGTACTAGGAGATTTAGAAAATCTTTTTTCATCAAAAATTTTTATTAGTTCTTCTTTAGAAAAAATCTCTTGCTCACTTTTTGGACTTCAACCAAGTAATGAAATATAGTTAAAAATTGCTTCAGGTAAATAACCTTGTTCTTTATACTGTGAAATAAAAAACATTGCATTTCCACTTCTTTTAGAAAGTTTTTTCTTTGTTTCATCAACTATTAATGTTAAGTGACAAAATAGAGGTTCTTGTCAACCAAAAGCTTCATATATCATACATTGTCTTGGAGTATTTGAGATATGTTCTTCCCCTCTAACAACATGAGTTATTTTCATATCATAATCATCAATTACAACAGCAAAATTATATGTTGCAATTCCATTTGATTTTAGAATTACAAAATCACCAATTTCTTTTGAATTAAACTCAACATTACCACGAACTAGATCATTAATTCTATATAATTTATTATCTGGAACTTTAAATCTAATATTAAATGGCTTTGTCTCATCATTATTTTTATTAGATAAACATTTTCTATTATACTGAGGAGCAATAATACCTTTTGCTAATTGCATTTCTCTATCCTTTTCCAGTTCTTCTGAAGTACAATAACACTTATATGCTTTCCCTTGCTTTAATAAAATATTTGCATAATTTTGATATACTTCAAACTTTTCAGACTGCATATATTTTCCAAAATCTTTTTTTGGATTTCTAAATGATTCATCTGGTAGAATGCCCAATCATTTCATATTATCAAATTGAGAGTCTATTGCTCCATCAACATTTCTCTCAATATCTGTATCTTCAATTCTCAAAATAAAATCTCCGTTATAGTGTTTTGCAAAAAGGTAGTTCATTAAAGCTGTTCTTGTATTTCCTATATGTAAGTAACCAGTTGGTGATGGCGCATATCTTAATCTAAATTTTTCCATTTTCATTTTCCTCACTTTTATAAATTAATATATTACAATAACTTGTAATTATATTTTTAAAGTTTCCCTCTGTGGTAGTAGCCTTTATTGATATTTGATCCAATCCAATGTTTAAAATCTCTGAAAGATTTTTTTTAATAGCACCTTTAAAATTTATAAGATTTGGTGCGTCAAGCTCTATTAAAATATCTATGTTAGATATTTTATATTCTTTTTTCTTTAGAAGAATTAAAGAATCTTTGACCATAATAATTGATTCGAAATTTTCTTTCATATTTTTTGAATTATAATTTTGACCTAAATCTTCTTCTCCAAGTGAACCAAAGATAGCCTCTGCTAAACTATGAAATAAAACATCTCCATCGCTATATGCATCAACCTTAGTTTTTGAAGGTATATTAATTCCTCCAAGTAAAATATAATCTCCAATTATTAAATTATGCATATCTTTAGAAAATCCAACTTTAAATTTCATATTTATTCCTCTTAACAAAATGATTATAAAATAAAAAATGATTTATAACTAATTAAAGTTATAAATCCTTAATGCTATTTATTAAATTTAAAAAAGCAAACATCTCCATCTTGAACGATATAGTTTTTTCCTTCAAGCTTTATTTTTCCACTATTCTTTAAACTTTGTTCATCTCCAAGTTCAAAAATATCTTCACATTTATAAACATCAGCTTTAATAAAACCTTTTTCAAAGTCTGTATGAATAATTCCAGCACATTGTGGAGCATTAAAACCATCTTTGAACTGTCATCCTCTTGCTTCTTGAGGACCACAAGTAAAATATGTCTTTAGGCCCAGTGTTGAATATGCAGCTTTGATTAATTGCTCGAGTCCTGACGTCTCAATTCCAGCATCTTGTAAAAAAATCTCTTTGTCATTTTTTTCAAGTTCACTTAAATCCTCTTCAATTTTCGCAGAAATTTTAACAACTTGTGAATTACATGATTGAGCATATTCTCTAACAAGCCTTACATAATTATTATCTTCTCTAACTTCGTCTTCACCAACATTAGCCACATAAATAAATTTTTTTGTTGTTAAAAGTTGAAATGATTTTAAAGCAATTTTTTCTTCTTCACTAAAATCAAGTTTATTTAATAACTTACCATCAGAAAGTTGAGTTGCCAGTTTTTTAAGTAAAGTATATTCAAAGATGATTTCTTTATCTTTAGTCGACTTAAATTTTGGTTCCACTTTTGCAAGTCTTTTTTTAACAGTTGCTTCATCAGATAAAATTAATTCTAACTCTATTATTTCAATATCTCTTATCGGATCAACGCTTCCCTCAACATGAGTTATTTCCTTTGAATCAAAGCACCTAATAACTTCACAGATAGCATCTGTTTCTCTAATGTTTGCTAAAAAGGCATTACCTAATCCTTCACCTTTACTTGCTCCTGCAATTAAACCAGCAATATCAACAAATTCAATTGTTGTATAGATAGTTTTTTTTGATTTGAATATATCAGCTAATTTATCTAATCTTCAATCTGGTACTTCTACAACTCCAACATTTGGTTCAATTGTTGCAAATGGATAATTTGCTGCTTCAACTTTTGAGTTTGTAATTGCATTAAATAAAGTGGATTTTCCAACATTTGGTAAACCAACTATCCCTACTTGTAATCCCATATTATTTTCCACTTTCTATTTTTTTAATTTTTTTTAAAAGATCATCTTTTTGAAATTCTAATATTATTTTTTCATCTATATTAGATTGCAATTTATAAATAGTACCAATCCTTAAAACAATTCAAAATATAGTTTTACTTGGATGAGATTTTTTTAAAAATACTTTATCTCCTAAATTAATCTTCATTAGTTAATCCTAAAATCTCTAAAACTCTATTTAAATCAGATTCGTCTGAATATCTAATAGTTAACTTACCATTTTCAATACTTACTTTTGTTCCAAGTTTTCTCATCATCTTATTTTCCATATGAACTATTGAGTTATTTTTAGAATCTTGTTTTTTTTCATTTTTTAGTAAATTACTTTTTTTAATTAAATTTTCTACTTCTCTTGAAGTTAAATCTTTTTCTAAAATTTGTTTAAATATAGAATCTAATAATTTTTCATTGTTAACAATTGCTAATAAAGGTTTTGCCTGACCCATTGATACTTTCTTTTGTAACATAGCATCTTGTACTTTTTCAGGCAGATTTAAAAGTCTCATAATATTTGCTATATGTGATCTTGATTTACCAACTCTTGTTGCAATATCTTCTTGTTTTAGTTTTAAATTATCTGAAAGCTTTTTATATGCAACAGCTTCTTCAATATCCAATAAATCAACTCTTTGAATATTTTCAATTATTGCAAACTCTTCCATTTGACTTTCACTTAGCTCTAAAACTATTGCAGGAATTTTCTTAAGTCCTGCCAATTTAGCAGCTCTAGTTCTTCTTTCACCTGCAATAATTTGGTTCTTACTATTAATTATAATTGGTTGAATTATACCATGTGTTTTAATTGAACTTGCAAGTTCGTTTAGTTCCTCTTTTTCAAAATTCTTTCTTGGTTGATATGGATTTGCCACAAGAACTTTTATATCTATCATTGTCTTATTATCTTCAACTTTGTTTTTATCGTTTTCAATAACACCAATAATATCTGAAACTGATTCTCCAAAAATATCATCTAATCCTTTAAAATTATATTTTCCTTTAGCTTTGGCCATTTTCTTTTAACACCTCTTTTACAAACTCAATATAAGCAATTGAGCCAGCTCCATTTTTATCATATTCATATATTGATTTACCCTCCATTGAAGATTCAGATATTCTAACATTTCTAGGAATAACTGATTTATAAACCTTTGGTCCAAACGTTTTCATTATTTCTTCTAAAACATCGTGTGCTAGTTTTGTTCTTGAATCAAACATTGTTACTAATACACCTTCAATAGTAAGATTTGGATTTAATGTCTCTTTTACTTTTTTAATAGTTCTTAATAATTGCGCAACTCCATGCATTGCATAATGCTCTGCTTGTATCGGAATTAATACTGTATCAGAAATTGCAAGTCCATTTCTATTAATTAATCCTAAACTTGGTGGACAATCAATAATAACAAAATCATAATTATGCCCAATTTTATTAATTTCTTCTCTTAAAACATTTTGATTATTATTTTTTTGTTCTAAAAGAATAAGGTCAACTGCTGCCACATCAATTGAACTTGGAGCCAAGTCTATATTTTTTTTAATATTTTTGATAACTACTTCACCAAGAGTTTTTTCTCCCACAAAGACATGATACATACTTAAGGTATTACTATCTATTTCAAAGCCCACTCCTGTTGTTGCATTGAACTGAGGGTCCATATCTATAAGTAGTACCCTTTTATTTGCCAGAGCAAGGCCACATGCTAAGTTTACTGAGGTTGTAGTTTTACCAACACCACCCTTTTGATTCGAAACTGAAATTACTTTTGCCATAAAATACCTCTCATAATCATTATTATATATTAAATATTTATTATTTATTATTTTCCCAAAGGTCTTTTTCTAATTTGACTATATTGTCTTGGATATTCTAAGGGTGTTACTTTATATTTTGAATAAAACAAATTATTTCTTTCTCCTAAAACTTCATCTTTTAATTCTTGTTTTAAAAATAAATTTAATCCTAATTTTTTTTCTTGATTATTCAAATCACTCAATTCTACATTTACATTTTTAGACTTTAAGCATATAAAAGTTCCATTTGTTTTTAAACCCTGAACACCCACTTCTAACAAAATATTAAGTGGTGCCATTGCTCTTGAAATAATTACATCAAATTTTTCTTTATTATCTATTGTATACTCTTCTGCTCTAGCATTTATAGTTGAGATATTTTTTAAATCCAATTCTAAAATTACTTTCTTTAAAAAATTTATTTTTTTAGAGTTTGACTCTAAAAGAAATACTTTTGTATTCGGATAGAATATTTTTATAATAATTCCTGGAAAGCCAGCGCCTGTTCCTATATCAAGTATTTCTAAATTATCTGGATTAAAAACTTTTGTAAATAATAAGCTATCAAGAAAATGCTTATCCAATATTTCTTGATCTTCAACTATTGCAGTAAGATTATGAATTTCATTTTCTTTTTGCAAAATAGTTTTATAGTTTAATAATAAATTTTTTTGAAAATCAGTTAGTTCAATATTTAATTCTTTAAATCTATTTCAATCCATTTAATCACTCCTCTAAAAAAAATAAAAAAGATTAATTTCTTTTTTATTTTACATTACTTTTACTTTTAAATTTTTCAATTTCCAACTCTTTATTATAATTAAATCAATTTTTTGGTTTAATTCTTAAAACAAAGTCATTAGCATCAATATTATTTTTTGAAATTAAGCTTTCATTAATTATTCAAGCAATGGCAAGTATCATAGCAAAAAATATTAATAAAATGGGATCAATCATTGTGTTTAAATCATTTGACATAAACTTGCCAATTAAAAAGTCATAATATGCATATGCCATTATAATAGACAATATTGTTGATGTTATTATTCCAATTACAAAACCACCTTTGATTTTTAAAGTCTCAACTTTTTTGGTTTTTCTATTATGTAATACAAAAATCATTAATATTAAATAGACTACAAAACCAAACATTACTGTACTATTTGAGGAATAGTCGGCAACTAAGAAATAATTAATTTCTGCACTGTTTCAGTCAATTAAGATTGATATTGTAATAAATAATACATAAATTGACATTGTTATTGCCATTCCAATAAAACCAGATTTTACATAGCTAATATTATCTTTACCATTTTTTGAATAAATAAATTTTTCTTGAACACCAGATTGAACTGTTTTAGGGATTAAAGTTGTATAACCATTTACAGTTGTCAAAATTGTACAAGCAATTACAATTTTAAATAATAAAGATACTCAAGGAGATTTACTAAACATATTATCAAATAATTTAAATACGTCTCCATCATTTGCTCCAAAAAAAATTGAAATAGTAATTATTATATAAAACAATGTCACTGCAATAATTGCAGAAAGCATTGCTGGAGCTACAACTTCTTTATGTTCACAATCCTTTTGTAAAGTTGCTGCATAAATAAATCCATCAAATGCAAATAGTATTGGGATCATTGTTCCAAAAAAAGTATTTACTTGTCACGGTTCAAAGTCTGATGGAGGATTAAATGAATTATTGCCATCTGAGTTAATTGCAAAGAGTGTAAACCCACCAATTACAATAGTTATTAAAGGTAAAAACTTAACAATAGTAAAAATACTCTGAATAAGTTTACTTGGCTTATGGGTAAAAATATTCATTAATGAAAAACCAATTAATACTAATGTTGAGAAAAATAACTCCAACGACATCCATTGTACTTTTCCAATTTTTAAAATTAGACTTTCTTCATTTACAATAAAATAAAATGAGTTAATTCCACTAAAGACCGTTTTAACTGTAAATAGCGCTCCCAAACCAGCTAAAATCGGAAGATACATACAAATATATAAAATAGAAAATAAAGAAGCCGTTCTTCTATTAATAAATTTATTTGCTCAACTTTGAGCTGTAGAATGGCCATCATTTTTTGTTGCAGATGCTGCTTCAATGAAAGTTAACATTATAAGTGAGCATAAAACTCCTATAAATAATCAAACAGTTAGTGCTAATCATGGGTTCCTTCCAGCTTCATGTAATACTCCACCAGCCTCTACCTTGTTTTTTAAATAGATTCCACTACCAACTACAATTCCAAAAACCATTGAAAATATAGTTAAAAATTCAAATGACTTATTTTTTGCCTTGTTTACTTTGTTTACCTTTATCATTTTTTAAAACCTTTCTAGCATTAAAAATATCTAAACATTTTTGCTTATCATAGTTAAATCAATTTTTTGGATTTATTCTAAAATAAAAATCATTTATTTCAATATTATTTTTTGAAATAATCATTTCATTAATAATCCAAAAAACTACTAATATTATTATAAATACAAATCACATTATTGGAGATACCAGCTGTCCATCTATTAATGATTTTATAATATTTAAATAATAAATGTAACCCAAAGTCAAAATTAACATTGAAGAAGAAAATATTGCCGCACAATAGGCCCCTCTGACTTTTCTAACTTCAATTTTTTTGGTTTTTCTATTTATAAGCATTTGCACTAACAAAGGAATGTGAAATAAGTAAACAATTATTATTGTTGAGTCAGAAGATAAATATGCTGTATATAAGTAAGAGTCATCTCCAGTTATACTTTTTGGTAGTAATAAACTTGAACCAACAAAGGCAATAAAAAATATAAAAACAATTAATATTGAGATTCAACTTGATTTTATTTTAGACAGTTCTCCTCCATTTTTTTTGGAATAAACAAATTTCTCTTCAATTGAAGCTCTTATAACTATTGGATAAATAACACTATATGCATTTACCATTGTCAATAAAGTTAAAGTAATTATTAAATTAAAAGTAAAATGAATTCTTGGATCTATACCCTCTCTTTTAAAAATATTTAATATATTCCCATCAGAAGCTCCCATAAAAATTGCAACACTAATTATTATATAAAATATAGAAACCGCAACAATTCCAGTCATCATAGCTGGAGCAACGACTTCTTTATGTTCACAATCCTTTTGTATTGCAGCTGAGTCTAGAAAGCCATCAAAAGCAAACATAATTGGAACCATGGTCAAAAATATATTATTAATTTGAAAACCTCCTACTTTTTCTGGATCAAATGAACTTTCTTTACCAAGCGAGAAAAAAGTAATTCCTGCTATTAAGACAGTAATTAAAGGAATAAACTTTAAAAAAGAAAGAGTAGTTTGCAGAATTTTACCTGGCTTGGTTGTATAAGTATTAACAATTTGAAATAAAATTAATACTAATGAAGCTACAAATATTTCAACAATAATTTTTGTATCTCCTGTTAATCAACTTTCCTTACCTGTAGAGAATTCATAAATAATATTAATAGATTGAAAAAAACTACTGGTTGTAAATAATGCTCCAATTATTATTAAAACTGGAAGATAAATAATGGCATATAGTATTGTTACTAATGAGCCATATCTTCTCCCAAGAAATCTTCCAGCTCAAGCAGTTAAGGTATTATGTTCACCTTTTTTGGTTGAACTTGATAACTCTATAAAAGATAACATCATTGAACAACAAAAAAATGCCATAAGTGTTCAAACAGCTATTGCTAAATAGGGATTATTCCCAGCTTTTGCAAGTACACCATTATCTCCAGCATTTTTTAAATAAATTCCACTACCAACAACTATTCCAAAGGTCATTGAGAAAACAGATAAAAATTCAAAAATCTTGTTCTTAGTTTTATTTTTCTTATTAACATTAATCATGAATTATACCTCATTATATTTCCTTTTTAAGTGAAATAGTAACATTTGAATATCTGCAGGATTTACTCCTGTTATTCTTGAAGCTTGACCAATTGAAGTAGGTTTAACCTTTTCCAACTTTTGTCTTGCCTCTAAAGCAATATTCTCAACTTTTGAATAATCAACATCCTTAGGTATTTTTTTATTCTCCAGTTTTACGAATTTTTCAATTGTTTCATTTTCCTTTTTTATATAACCTTCAAATCTTATTAATATTAATAAAGTTTGAAGCTGCTGTTTTGAAAGTTCATTTAATTCTTTAATATATTTTTTAAAAATATTTATATCTACTTTAGGCTGTTTTAAAATTTCATAAGCACTAAATCCCTGAGTTAAAACAGCTTGACCAGTTTCTTTTAATTCTATTGCTAAATCTGTTTTAGGACTAAATCTTACTTCTTTTAATAAATCCATTTTTTCAAAAATTTCTCTTTCAAATTTTTGATGTAGTTTTCATTCTTTTTCTGAAACTAAACCCACTTCATAGCCATATTTTTTTAGTCGTATTTCAGAATTATCATTTCTCAAAGTTAATCTATTTTCTGCTCTACTTGTAAGTAATCTATAAGGTTCAATTACTCCCTTATTAATTAAGTCATCAATCATAACTCCTATATAAGATTCATTTCTTTTTAAAATTAGAGGTTTTAAATTATCAATTTTTCTTACTGCATTTATTCCAGCAATTAAACCTTGACCTGCAGCTTCTTCATAGCCACTAGTTCCATTAATCTGACCTGCCAAAAATAAATTACCTATCAATTTTAATTCTAAAGATAATTTTAGTTGTTGAGGATCAATGCAATCGTACTCAATTGCATAAGCTCATTTATCTACTACAACGTTTTCAAAACCTGGTAAACTTCTAAGCATCTTATCTTGTATCTCAATAGGCATAGAAGTTGAGAATCCTTGAACATAAAAAGTATCCAAAGATTTTGATTCTGGCTCTAAAAAAATTTGATGAGTTTCTTTTGAACTAAATCTTACAATTTTATCTTCAAAACTTGGGCAATATCTTGGTCCTACAGACTCAATTTCTCCAGAATACATTGCTGACCTATGTAAATTATCTTCAATAATTTTTTTAGTTTTTGAAGTTGAATGAATTAAATAACAAACTTCTTGTTTTTCAAATGGTAAAAATTTCTTTGTAGAAAAAGAAAAAGCTAACTCTTCATTTGTACCGGGTTCAATTAATGCTTTTTCTAAATTTATAGAGTTCATTTTAACTCTTGGAGGTGTTCCGGTTTTAAATCTAAAAGTTCTAAGTCCGAGTTTAACTAATGTTTGACTTAATGATTTCGTTGTAATTTCATCATTTGGACCACCTTCATATTTTTCTTCACCTCGATATATTAAAGAAGAGAGATAAGTTCCAGTAGTTAATATAACTGCATTACAATGAATTTCAGTTTTGTCTTCAAGTATAACTGACTTAATATTATTATTTGAATCCAAAGATATATCTTTAACTACTCCAACGACTAATTCTAAATTTTTTTGATTATTAACAGCATTTTCCATATACTTTGAATATTCAATTTTGTCTGATTGAGCACGTAATGCCCAAATACCAGGTCCTCTAGAAGAATTTAATAGTTTAACTTGCATTGCAGTAGCATCCGCAGCTTTACCCATTTCTCCACCAAGTGAATCAATTTCTCTTACAACAATTCCTTTAGCTGGACCACCAATTGATGGATTACATGGCATTGTTGCAATTTTATCTTTATACAAGTTAACTAAAATTGTTTTTTTTCCCATTCTTGCAGAAGCTAATGCTGCTTCTACACCAGCATGGCCTGCACCAACTACAACTATTTCAGCTTGCATGTGCACGCCTCCTTCTCTTTTATTTTATTCTTTCAAATAATACTAATTTATCAACTATTTTTTTAAATTTAAAATCCTCTTTTAAATTATTAAAATTAATTTGTTTTGGATCTAATCCCATCTGATTTATCATATCAGGATATGAATTAACTAAAATTGGTTTCAATAAATAAGAAATTATAACTATATTTTTTTGTAAAACAGATAATACCTCTAGTAACTCTTCAGTCTTATTTTCTTTTTCTAAAGTTCAAGGTTTTGCATCTTCAATAAATTTATTACATTCTTGTGCTAACATTAAAATAATCTGAGTTGCTTGTGACATACTATATTTATCCATTTGTTCTTTATAATTTTCGATTGTTTCAAAAGCATTTTTAACCAATCAATGATTTAAAACATTTTTATTTGGAAGTAAACCGTCAAAATATTTAATTATCATATTAGATACTCTTGAAATTAAATTTCCAATATTATTTGCAAGGTTATTATTAAATGATTCTATAAATAATTCATTTGTAAAACTTCCGTCTTTATCTGTAGGTAAATTATTTATTATATAGAATCGTAATGCATCACTTGAGTATTTATTAATTATTTCAATTGGGTCTAAAACATTACCAATTGATTTTGACATTTTCTTATCACCACTTAATATTCAACCATGAGATAATAATTTATCAGGAGTTTTTAAACCAAGTGAGTTTAATATTACTGGTCAATAAATTGAATGAAATCTTGTAATTTCTTTTCCAATAATTTGTAAAATTTCAGTATCCTTTGATCAGAATTTTTTTAATAGTTCATCATTTTTTGATTTATAACCTAACGCAGTAATATAATTTGAAAGTGCATCCAATCATACATATATTACGTGTTTTGGATTTTCTTTTATTTGAATTCCCCAATTAAAGCTTACTCTTGTAACTGATAAATCTTCTAAATCGTTATTAATAAAATTATTTAGCATCTCTTTTTTTCTTGATTCTGGCTCTAAGAAATCTGTAGTAAATAACTCTTGCAAATACTTCTTAAAACTTGAGACTTTTAACATATATGTTTCTTCTTCAAAATCTTCAGCTTTTTTACCACAAATAAAATGATTATACGACTCATCCATTTGTTCTTTTGTTAAAAATTCTTCACAACTAATACAATATTTTCCCTTGTAAGTTGATGGATATATTAATTTTTTTTCTAATAGTTCACTAAAAATTTCTTTAACGGCTGCCACATGATCTTCATCAGTAGTTCTGATAAAGCGATTATAATCAATATTTAATAGCTTTCATAAATTTAAAAAACCTTGAACTATTTTATCAACATATTGCTTTGGCTTTAAATTATTTTCCTTTGCTTTTTCTTCAATTTTTTGACCATGTTCATCAGAACCAGTTAAAAAGAAAACTTCAAATCCATTTTCCTTCTTATATCTTGAAATAACATCTGCTAAGGTTGTTGTATAAGCATGACCAATATGCAAGTTTCCACTTGGATAATATATAGGAGTTGTTACAAAAAAATATTTTTTCATAACTATTCTTCTATTGAAAGACTATATATTCCCTTTAGTCCTCTATAACTTTCTTTATAAGTTAATCCATAACCAACAACAAATACATCTTCTAATTTAAATAGTGATGCACTTTCTAATTCCATTTTTCTATCCTTAATGTTTTTTTCAATTAAGTTTAAAATTTGAATATTCGCAGGCTTTTCTTTTTCAACAAGATTATGTAATTTTTCTAGCCTATTACCTTTATTTAAAACATCATTTACAATTAATACATTTTTATCTGTCAAAGTATGTTTTAAACCTAGGTCTATTAATAAATCTTCATTTTCTTTTGGTGTTGTTACAAACTGAATTGTCACATCAATTGGCAACTCTCTAATTAAATCAGCTATAAAAATAAATGAGCTAGATAAATCAGCCACAATAACTAATTGCTGATTTTCATAAGTTTTACCTAAATCTGTTCCTACCTTTGCAATTGCTGCTTTAATTTCTTCTTCTGTTATTAAAGTTACTAACTTTTGATTATCCATGATTATTCATCACCCTTCTAAATATTTTTTCAACATTTCTAATGAAAAAATTAATATCAAAAAGCTCATTTAATTCATTCTTTGATGAAATATATTTCATAATTCCATTTTTAAGTAAAATTTCTTTAAAGCTTTTTTTTGAGGTTTGACATTCCAAAGTACACTTTTGTATAAAGTCATAAATCTCTTCTCTTGAAAATTCATATTTCATTAAAATGTAGGTTAATATTCTTTGACTAAAAAATATTCCTTTTTGGTCATTAATATGTAAGGCAATTAAATCTTCATTAATCACCAAATCATTAATTGTATTTGTCATTCTTTTTGATACATAAATGATTATATTATAAATATCTGGAAAAACTAATCTTTCGTTTGAACTATGTGAAATATCTCTTTCATGTCATAAAACGTTATTTTCAAAGGCTGTATTAACAAAAGACCTTGCATATCTTGAAAGACCACATATATTTTCCGAACTTATTGGATTTTTTTTATGAGGCATTGAACTAGACCCCTTTTGCTCTTTACCAAAACCTTCACATATTTCTTGAACTTCACTTCTTTGAAAATGTCTTATTTCAGTAGCTATTTTTTCAAAAGTTGATGCTATATTAGCAATTACAGATATTAAAAATGCATGTCTATCTCTTTGAGTAACTTGAGTAGATATATTATCTAAATTTAAATTCATTGAATTTGCAACATATTCCTCAACTTCAAGTTCTAAATTTGCATAGTTTCCCATAGAACCAGATATTTTAGCAACCTCTATTTGATGTCTTGCTAATTTTAATCTTATGATTTGTCTTTGAATTTCATCAAATCATAAAAGAAATTTTAGACCAAGAGATGTTGGTTCTCCATACATACCATGAGTTCTTCCCATTATAATTATTTTTTTGGTTTGTTCTGCTTTTTGTTTTAAAATAACGCTTAAATTAATTAAAGCTTCTTCCAATAAAATATTTGATTGTTGAATCATTTTATTTTGAGCAGTATCGACAACATCTGTAGATGTTAATCCAAAATGAACTCATTTTTTTTCTGATCCAAGTTGTTCTGAAATCATCCTTGTAAATGCTACAACGTCATGTTTTGTTTTTTGCTCAATTTCAAGCATTCTTTTAATATCAACTTTTGCACTTTTTTCAATTTTTTTTGCTTCCTCAAGCGGGACATAGCCTAATTGTGCTCAAGCATTTACAACATTAATTTCTACTTGTAATCAGATATTAAGTTTATTATTATCAGCTCAAATTTTTTCAACTTCTTTTATAGCATAACGTTCTATCATTTTAATTTACCTCACTTAAAAAATGTTTTCTAATATTATTGTTTGTTCTCTATCTGGTCCCACTGAGAATCCTGATACTTTTACTTCACATATTTTTTCAATCATCATTAAATAGTTTCTAGCAGCATGTGGTAATTGATCAAATGAAGTTACTTTAGTTATGTCCTCTTTTCAGCCAGGATTTGATAAATATATTGGTTTACATCTTTCATATTTTTGATTTACACTAGGCAAATTATTAATTTCTTTTCCATCTAATTCATATTTTATACAAATATTAATTTCATCAACTCCTGATAAAACATCAAGTAATGTAATAAATATTGAGTCTATTCCAGACGTTCTAATTGCGTGTTTTAATGCAACAGCATCTAGTCATCCAATTCTTCTAGGTCTTTTTGTATTTGAACCATACTCATTACCGCGTTCTCTTATTTCATCACCAATTTTATCATTTAATTCTGTAGGAAATGCACCTGCACCAACTCTAGTTGAATATGCTTTAACAACACCCATAGTCGAATCAATTAATTTATGACTTATTCCACTACCTGTTGAAGCATTATTTGCAGATGTATTAGAACTGGTTACATAAGGATAAGTTCCATGATCTATATCCAATAGAGCTCCTTGAGCTCCTTCAAATAAAACTTTTTTGCCTTCTTTAATTGCTGATTCAATAAATGAATCAGCATCAATTACTCTTTCTTTAATTTTATTGTATGCCTCAATCAAATCTTTATATGTATTTTCAAAATCCAAAGATTTAATATTAAACATATTCTTTAGAAATTTCATTTGATAATCAAAAACTAATTTAAATCGCTCTTTAAAGTTTTCTTCACCTAATTCACCAAGTCTTATTCCTAATCTAGAAACTTTATCTTGATAAGCAGGTCCTATTCCTCTTTTTGTAGTTCCTATTTTATTTTCTCCACGCTCATTTTCCTGAGCTTCGTCAATCATCACATGATAAGGTAAAATTAATTGAACTCTATCTGAAATTAAAAGATTACCATAATCAACTCCACTTTGTTTAATAATTTCAAATTCTTTAACTAAGTTTAATAAATTTACAACACAACCATTTGCAATTATATTTGTTACTCTCCTATTAAAAATTCCTGAAGGTATTATTGTAACTTTATGCTTTTGACCATTAAAATTAATAACATGTCCTGCATTATCACCACCGGCAAATCTAACAACTAGATTTGCTTTTTGAGCAAAATAATCAGTCATTTTACCTTTACCTTCATCACCCCATTGGGCACCAACTACAACTAATGAATTATATTTTTTCATTTTTCTCCTTAATTGAACTTATTCATAATTTTTTTTAAATCTTCTACAAAAATAAATTCTTCTACAAAAGATGAAATATTTAAAATTTGATTTTTAATTAAATTAATTTCATCTTCTGACATTTTTGACAGTACTCAATCCACAATTTTATAATCTCCTGGATTGCCTATTCCTATTTTTAATCTATTAAAATTTTCAGTTTTTAAATGACTTATAATGTTTTTAATTCCATTATGCCCACCAGAACTACCAGTATTTCTGAATCTAGTTTTAGATAATTCCAAATCTTTATCATCGTACAAAACTATAAAATCCTTAATTTCTATTTTATAATATTGCAATATTGATATAACTGCTTCTCCAGATAGATTCATAAAAGTTTGAGGTTTTACAAAAAGCACTTTCTCTCCTTTTATATTTGAGAAAAAAATTTCAGCATTAAAGTTTTCTAAACTTTTTTGAAAACCATATTTTTCTAATAACACATCAATAGCTATAAAACCCGCATTATGTCTTGTCCTAACATAGTTTTTCCCAGGATTACCTAAACCAACAATTAATTTAGACATTCTATTTTTTATATCCTTTAATATATGTATTAACTCTTTTCACTATCTTATCTTGCTCTTCATTATAAACTCCTGTTAATGAAGATTTTTCATATGAGCTTTTTATCATTCGAGCCAGGAGTTTTGCAACTGAAATAATTTTTAATCCTTTAAATTTACGTTCTTCAGGTATTTGAATTGTATCTGTTACAACAACACTATTAACAGTTTTATTATCAATCACTGCTTGCATTTTTGAAACAGCTTCACCATTAAATAAACCGTGACAAGCAATTATATGTATTTCCTTTGCACCTTGTTCTCTTAAAGCTTGAGCTCCTTTTATAATTGTTCCACCCGTGTCAATCATGTCATCAATAATAAAACAAGTTTTATCCTTAACATCTCCCAAAATAAATTCTACTTCTGCCTTATTTGGCTCTGGTCTTCTTTTTGCAATAACAGCAATACCATTAGTTATATTACCTGTATATTTTGCAACACCGTGTACTCTTGATAAACCCCCATGGTCTGGAGATACAAGTATACACTGTGATGGATCTAATTTATTTTTTGAAATTGTATCTATAATTTCTGAAGCTACTATTTGAGCAGTTGAAAAATTATCTGTTGGAATATTGAAAAATCCCATAATTTGAGCAGAGTGTAAATCAACAGTTATTACTCTATGTGCACCCGCTGTTTCAATGAGATTAGCAACTAATCTTGAAGTAATTGGTTGTCTACCCTTTGCTTTTCTATCTTGTCGAGCATACCCAAAATATGGAATAACAACATTTATTTTAGCTGCATTTGCTCTTTTAAAAGCATCTACTGCAATTAATAACTCCATTAAATTATCATTTACTGGTTGATTTGTTGATTGCACAATATATATCTCTTGCCCTCTAACAGAATCAAGTGATTGAACAATCATTTCTCCATCTAAAAATTTTGACGTATTGGCTTGTGATTCTTCAACCCCTAATATCTCACATATTTTTTTTGTTAAATTCTTGTTTGATGATAAACCAAAAATTTTAATATCTTGTTTGTTCATAAATATAAGTCTCCTTAAATATAATATCAAATTTTTAACTACCTTTTATGATTTGCTAAATTTAAAGACCTTAAATATAACCTTGATTATCTAATTTAAATAATTTTTAAGTTGTCTAAACACTAAATATTCGAAGAAAATTAAATTAATAAAAAGGATAAATATTACTTGAAAAAAGTTAAATAAAGGAAATTAATATATAATCTAATAGGAGTTAATAAAAATTCCTATGCTTGTTTATTTATAAGTCTTAAGGACTTTTTTTATTGCAATAATCATGGAGGTTAAAAATGGGATTAGTTTTTTTAGATAATTTAATACATGCTAATGGTGGAAAAAAATTGTATGACAATACAAGCTTTAGACTAAATAGAGGAGAGCATATTGCTTTGATTGGACCAAATGGAACTGGAAAAACAACTTTATTAAATATAATAGCTGGAAAAATGTTATGTGATAAAGGGGAATTAAAAATACACCCAAAAACAAAAATTGGATATTTAGATCAACATCAAGATGTTGATCTAAATGAAAGTGTTGATTCATATTTAAAGGGAGCTTTTATAGAACTTTTTGAATTAGAAGCACGAATGAATAAAATTTATGAAGATATGGCTATTGAATATAAAGAAGATGATTTAGTAAAAGCTTTAAGTTATCAAGACACTTTAAATTTAAATGACTTTGATTCTATTGATAAAAAAATTGGGAATTTAGTTACTGGTTTAGGAATTGGATTAGAAAAACTTCAAACATCAATGGGTGAATTGAGTGGTGGTCAAAGAAGTAAAGTAATACTGGCAAAATTATTATTAAGTGGAGATGACTTTTTATTACTTGATGAACCTACAAACTTTTTAGATTTAGAACAAGTTAAATGACTGGCAAAATTCCTACAATCCTTTGAAAAGGCTTTCATAATGGTTTCACATGATAATGATTTTATTAATAAAACTTGTGGAATAATTTATGCACTTGATAATTTAAAACTTACAAGATATGTTGGAAATTATGATAAATATATTGAAGAAGCAGAAATTCAAAAGGAACAATATGACAAAGCTTTTGTAGCTCAACAAAGAGAAATTAAAAAACTAGAAACTTATGTTGCAAAAAATAAAGCAAGAGCTTCTACTGCAAAATCAGCACAATCAAGACAAAAACAATTAGAAAAAATAGATGTAATACAAGAGAGAAGAGATTTAACAAAACCTAAGTTTTCTTTTTCTTATAAAAGACCAAGCACTAATGTTATTGTGAAGGCTCATAATTTAATTATTGGCTACGACTCACCTCTTTTACACGAACTTAACTTTGAATTAAGAGAAGGAGAAAAATGTATTATTAGTGGTAGAAATGGTATTGGTAAAACAACATTTCTAAAAACTATGTCTACAGAAATACCTGCATTTAAAGGTGAAGTAGAGCTCGGAAATGCTGTTGAATATGCTTACTTTAAACAAATTGAAGATGTAAGAGGAATTAGTCCTGTTCAATATTTAATTAATAAATTCAATGACATTACTGAATCAGAAGCAAGAGCTAAAATTGCTCAATTTGGTGTTAAAAGTGGATTAATGATGCAACCAATGGAAAAATTATCTGGGGGAGAGCAAACAAGAGTTAGATTAGCTGCTTTAAGTATGATTCCATGTAGTTTGTTAGTTCTTGACGAACCAACTAATCATATTGATGTTCTAGCAAAAGAAGCTTTATTGGAAGCAATAGAAAGCTTTAAAGGAACAGTAATTCTTACAACTCACGATATTAACTTCTCTACAAACTGAGCAAATAGAACACTAGATTTTTCAGATTTAGTGTAGAATAAGTTTATAACTGGGAGGTTTACATAATGAAAAAAGAATTTGATTCATCATGTTTTAAATGCGTTGAAGAAATGAGAAAAACAAATCAAGGTGGCGCTGCTGCAAGTGTATTAGCTATGAAAATGCAACAAAATGTTGCTAACCAAGATTTAGATAACATTAAAGTTTGTTCAAGACATGCTTAAAAAAAAATAAAAACTAGTTTATTAAAATAAACTAGTTTTTTTAATAAAAGTTGACCCTGAACCACTCATTTGGCCTATTTCTCTATATTTCTTTAAATTAGGATACAATTGCAAAGCAGGAATTTCTAACATATTTTTTTCTAAGACATTTTTTCAAGCTTTAATTTTATCAAACTTGTCATAAACCTCTTTTGTATTACATTTAACTTTTGTAAAAATTAAATCCTGTTTTTTTATTTGAGTAACATCTGAAATTTTTTTAACATTATTTCCATAACCTTTTACTATTGCAGTATTAAAATCTCATATGAAAAAAAAGCAATCTGAGCCTATGATTTTTGAGATTTTTTTTAATATTCTAATATTTTTTGTAAAATACTTTGCTACAGTAATTGCGTTACTACTTCCTCCGCCTAATCCAGAACCAATAGGAATATTTTTAAAAATATTAATATGATAATAAGAATTGATAATTTTTTTATCTCGTAAGAAACTTAAAACTTTATAAACAAAATTCTCTTTTTCTAGTTCCTTAAAATTACAAGTTATTAAATCTCTTTTTTGATTACATTTATTAATTTCTATCTCATCATATAAATCGTTTACTTTTGTAAAGATAGAATTAATTTTGTGAAGCTTTTTTTTCCTTTTACTTACCTTTAAACTCAAATTTACTTTTGCATAACTTTTTAATAACATTTCTTTACCTCATTATAAATATTTATGTACTGATCTAAACTTATATTCTCTGGTCTAAGATTTTCTCTTATTCCAACCTTATTGAGAATATTAAAAGCCTGCTCTTTATTATTTGTAATAACTGATAAATTATTTAATATTGTTTTTCTCTTATTATTAAATAACTTTCTTACAAAAGATACAAACTTTAAATCATTATCATTTAATTTATTTAAATTAGTATCATTAAATTTAAAAGAAATAATTGCAGAATCCACTTTTGGAATTGGTTTAAACATATTCTTATTAACAGTAAATTCGTATTTTATATCCGAGTAAAGCTGCGCCGCAACTGATAAATTATTGTAATTATTTTCACTAACCTTTGCACAAATTCTTTGTGCAACTTCTTTTTGAACCATGAATATTGCTTTATTTAATTTTTTAGAAATATTTAAGGCTTTAAAAATTATTTCACTTGTAATGTAATATGGAGTATTTGAAATAATTGAAACTTTTTTATACTCATATTTCTCTATTAGTTCCTTAAAATCAACTTCTAGGCAATCATTAATTACTAATTCAAGTCTTTCAGAATTAATCTCTGATTTTAAAATACTCTCCATATCTCTATCAATTTCTATGGCAATAATTTTATTAAATCTCTTAACTAGTTCTTTTGTTAAAGCTCCCTTTCCCGGGCCAATCTCAATTATTAAATGATCTTCATCTTGATCTAAAATATCAATAATTTTATTAATTAAATTTTTATCTGTTATAAAGTTTTGTCCAAACTTTTTCTTTGCATATTGCATTCTTATTCTCCTACTATTTTTTTAAGCTCTTTAACATTTAGATTAATATAATTAATTCATTTAAATAAGGTCTTAGAGTTTATTTTTTCACTTCAATTATACTTTTGTGCTATTTTTTTTCTTGCTTGTGGTTTGTAGAACTCATTTTTTAAAAAATCTTCTCAACTTATACTTAAGTTTAATAAATCAAATGAAATTAAATTAGATAGAGCCTCTTTTATATCATTATCCTCAGCTTCTGCTAAACCAATTTTTTTTAAATTATTTATGCGTTTCTTATTGATAAATGCATTAAAACATTTAAAATTAAGAAAGATATTAATAGTTTCGCGAATTTTTAAACCAGGTCCATCAGGGTCTGTTAATATAATTACACCACGTGTGCTATTAACATCAGAAATAAAATTTAAAGTATTTTTAGACAAAGCAAGACCATTTGTTTCTATGGTATCAACATTATCATTTCCAAATATTTTCTTAAGTTTGGCAGTGTCTGTAACACCTTCAACAATTATAACTTGTTTTATCTTCATAGACTTAACATTACCTTTCTCGTGTATATTACTAGTATTCAAAATACATTTATAGTATAATTATACACGAAGGGTTTTTTTCTTATAAAGGAGGAAATAAATATGGCATCATGAGATCGTAAAAGAGAATTCGTTGCTTTAGATTTAGGAACAGCTAACGTTGTTGCTTATCTAGGTGGACAAGGTATCATTTATAATGAGCCTTCAACAATGGCATACGACGTTCATACAAACACTGTTATTGCTTCAGGTGAAGCAGCATACGAAATGATCGGAAAAACAAACGATGATATTAGAATGGTAGTTCCATTAGTTGATGGAGTTATAGCAGACCTTGACGCAGCTAAAGATTTAATTAAAATAATCTTTTCACGTATTAAATTATCAGACATCTTAAAACATGCATTAGTAGTTCTTGCCTGCCCTTCAGGAGTTACTGAATTAGAGAGAAGTGCATTAAAACAAGTTGTTTCAGATATGGGAGCAAGACACGTTCTTGTTGAAGAAGAAGTTAAATTATCAGCAATCGGAGCTGGAATAAATATTTCTATCGCTAGTGGACACTTAGTTGTTGATATTGGTGGAGGAACTACTGATATAGCAATTATTTCAGCTGGAGATATAATTATTTCTAGATCAATTAAAGTTGCTGGAAATCATTTAGATGAAGAAATCAGAAAATATATCCGTGCTGAATATAATGTTTTAATCGGAATTAAAACTGCTGAAAAAATTAAAGTTGAAATTGGAGCATTAACAAAAATAGATAATGGACGTACATTCCGTGCATTCGGACGTGACGTTATCTCTGGATTACCAAGAGAAGTTGTTATCTCACCAGATGAAGTAAAAAATGCTTTATTAGCACCATTTTCAAAAATAACAGACCTAATTGTTGAAGTAATGGAAAACACACCAGCTGAATTAGCTGGAGATATCATTAGAAATGGTATTACTATATGTGGAGGAGGAGCTTTAATTAGAGGAATTGATACTTACTTTGAATCAATTTTCCAATTAAAAGTAACTAAAGCTCAAGATCCATTACTAACAGTTATTGAAGGTACTAAAGAATACGAAAAACAAGCAGAAAAATGATTAGAAATTATTGAAATACGTGATTCAAGAGAATATAACATAAAATAATAAATAAGGAAGAGAATGAATCTTCCTTTTTTATTTGTTTTTTTTATTCAATAAATACTAGATTATTTAAAGAAAAATGTTTAAACTAAATATATAGTAAAAAAGTGAGGTAACCATTGTGGCGAGAGCAAGTTTAAGAACAAAAAGACATATTGCAATAGACATTGGAACAAGCAAAACTAGAATTTTTATTGAAAAATTAGGAATGGTTTTTAATGAAGCTAGTTTAATAGCTATTGACTATAAAACTAAAAAAGTTATCTCAATTGGAGATGCTACAAAAAAGTTTGTAGGTAAATTAAGTGGAGCAATGCAAATTAAAAGTCTTTTAAAACGTGGGATTTTAACTGATATGAATTTATTAAAGAAATTTTTATCAAATATTCTTTTAAAATATGAAGAAGAAGTAAAAAACTCAGTTGTTACTGTAGCTTGTCCTATTAGTATGAGTGATATTGAAAGAAGAGCTCTTATTGAATCAATTAAATCTCTTGGTGTTTCTCATGTAATTATTGAAGATGATATCAAATTAGCATTACTTGGAGCAGGATACAACATATACGGGTCAGATTCATATATGTGTTTAGAACTTGGAGCAGGAAAAGCAACAATAGGTTTAGTTAATAATGGAGAAACAATAAATTATAAATGAACAAAGGCTTGTGGAGAAGCAATTGATCAAGAAATTATAAAAACTCTAAAAACAAAAGAAGGAATTTTAATTGGAGATGTTACTGCTGAGGCAATTAAAATTGCTGTAGGTTCAGTTCTGAAAAATAAGGAACCTCTAAAAACAAAAGCTTATGGTTATGATTTAAACTCAGCAAGACCAAGAGAAATTGAAGTTCAAGATAAGGATATATCTAAACTTATTTTGTCAGTATTTGGAAATATAACTAATACAATCACTTCACTTCTTGAAGAAACTCAAAGTGAAATAGCTGGAGATATAATAAAGAATGGTTTAATTATTACTGGAGGTCTTTCAAGAATACCTGGTGTAAAATTATTCTTCGAAAACTTTTTCGAAATTCCAGTAATTGTTGCAAAAAATGCCGCAACAGCAACTATTGAAGGCGCTATAATGCATAAAGAAAAAACATTTGATATTATAGAAGCAATGGGTTAGTAATAATATTTTTTATTAATAAGACAAAGTCTTATTTTTTTTTATAAAATAAGACTATAGAACTTAGAGGAAATTATGAATATATTAATAAATAAAATTAGAGATGTTATGGAAAAAGCAGTAAAAAAACTCAATTTAAAAGGAGATATTTTAATTGAAAGACCTAAGTTAATTCAAAATGCTGATTTTGCAACAAATTTTGCATTAATTAACTCTAAATTAAATAAGTTAAATCCAATAGATCTAGCACAATTAATTGTTGAAGAAGTTAAAGACAATGAAATTTTTGAAAATGTAGAATTTATAAAACCTGGTTTTATAAATTTTAGAATAAGCAATTCTCTTTTAAATGAAGTAATTAAAATGGTCATAAAAGAAGGTCATAATTTTGGTAAATCAAAATCTAAAGGAAAAAAATATAATCTAGAAATTGTTTCTGCTAATCCAACTGGATATTTACATGTTGGTCATGCAAGAAATGGTTCTATTGGAGATTCTGTTGCAAGAATTTTAAGATTTGCAGGTTATGATGTTGAGACAGAATATTATGTTAATGATGCTGGAAATCAAATTAATATATCTGCAGCCACTCTTTTTTATCATTATAAGGAAATGCAAGGACTTAGTGTTGATAAACCCGAAGAAATTTATGGTGGGGAAATGTATAAAGAAGTTGCTCAGATTTTTATAAATGAATATAAAGATAAATTTAAAGATATATCAATAGTAAATAATAAAATTGATAATGAAGAAGTTAATAACTTATTCAAGCAAAAATCAATTGTATTTTTTATGAAAGAAATTAAAAATCAAATGAGCAGTTTAGGAGTTACCATCAATCACTTTTCAAGTGAGGCAAAGATGTATCAAAATAACTCAATTAATAAAATAATAGAAAAATACAATGAACTTGGTGCAACATATGAAATGGACAATGCATTATGACTTAAAACAACAGAATTTGGTGACGATAAAGATAGAGTTCTTAAAAAAGGTGACGGAAGTTTTACATATATAACTCCAGATATCGCGTCACACAGTGATAGAATTGATAGAACAAAAGCTAATAAGTACATTAATTTTTGAGGTGGCGATCATCATGGATATATAACAAGATTAAAAGCTGGTCTTGCTTTATTGGGATATGACTTTAACCTTATTGACATTGATATGATTCAAATGGTTCGTTTAATGAAAGATGGGCAAGAATTTAAAATGTCAAAAAGAAAGGGCACTGCTGTTTGATTAATAGATCTTTTGGAAATGGTTGGAAAGGATTGTATTAGATACACATTGGTTTCTAAAACCCCTTCTAGCCATATGGATTTTGATTTAGACTTAGCTCTAGAGAAAAATTCAACTAATCCAGTCTATTATGCCCAATATGCGACAGCAAGATGTAATAAAATTATTTCTAGTTTTAAAAACTTAAAACTAGAAATAAATAAATCTATTAAATTTGAAAATCAAAAAGAAAAGGAAATTATAATCTTATTAGATAGCTTTAACTCAATACTTGAATACTCAGCAAGTTCTAGACTTCCTAATATAATTTGTGACTTTATACAATCACTATCAAAATATTTTCATTCTTATTATGCAGAAACAAAAATATTGGATGATGAAAATATTGTCTTAACAAATCAAAGAGTTTTATTAATAAAATCAGTTTATCAAGTATTATCAAATGCATTTAATTTAATAGGAATTGATGTAAAAAATAGCATGTAAAAAAACATCCAGTTATTTAAAAATAACTGGATGTTTTTATTTTTTAAGTTTTTATCATTTCTTGAACAATATCTGCAACATGTTCGACATCAGTACCAATTATAAGTTGAAGTCCTTGATTGCCAAGTCTTTTAATGCCATATATTCCTAAGGCCTTTAAATCTTTATCATCAATTCCAGATTTATTATCCTTAACGGTTAACCTTAATCTAGTACTGCAATTCTCTACTTTTACAATATTCTCTACTTTTACAATATCAATAATGCCTTTCGCCATCATTTCATATTTTTGATTTGTCTTATTATTTTTACCTTTTTGAAGTAAAGGTACTGCATCTCCTTCATCTTCACGACCAGGAGTTTTAATATCAAGTTTTTTAATTAAAATACTAAATGTAAAGTAATATGCAGGGAAAGCCAATCCAGCTAAACCAAACATTCAAAGTGGATTTGATGTTACTCCATACATTTTACCATTTACCATTCCTTCATATTTACTCATTCCTCAGGCATTAGGGAATGAGATTATATAATCAATAAAACCACCACTAAACCCAAAACCAATATGCATATGCATTGCAATAGCAATAGCTGCAAAAATTGAGGTATATAAAGCATTTACCATTCAAAGAATGGGTCCAACAAAAATAAATGAGAAAACTAAAGGTTCATCAATTCCTGTTAAAGCTGCTACAAATGCAACTCCAGCTAAGAAAGTTGTTACCTCTTTTCTTTTTTCTTTTTTAGAACACATTATCATAGCTAATGCTGCCCCTGGTAATCCTCCTCAAAACATTGGAAAAAATCCTGTCTGAAAATTCCCTGAGACCATAGATTTTTGGAAAGCATTAATATCTCCAAAAATTGTAAAACTTGTTATTCCATCAACGTTATTCATTAATACACCATCAGGTAATCCAGACATTTTAATGTTAAAAAACTCTTTGAAGTTATCATTAGTAATGGTAACTCCCCCTAAAAAGTAATTTGATATTGGTTGTAAAATTGTCTCAATAGCCTTTGAATCTAATATACCATTTTCACCAATTAGTGGTGATTCATTCATATTGTTAAATAAAACAATACTTCCTGAAAAGTCAACAATTTGACCTTCAATAGGCATTTGGAATCACAGGAATGTATTTACAATATGATGTAACCCTGTGGGCTGAACAATCCTATTTAATAGAGCATATAAGAATGCTCCTGGAACCGCTCAAGAATCCCCAGAGGATACTAATTTACCAAATGATACTAAACCATATTGAAATCATGGTCAAAGTATTGCAAATAAGAATGCTACTGGTAAAGAAGCTACCATTATAACCATAGGTACAAATCTTCTTCCTCCAAAGAATGAAAGAGCTTGGGGTAATTTAATTCCCTTGAATTTATTGTAAGATCAAGCTGATAAACATCCTGCTACTATTCCCCCTAATACACCAATATTCAAAATATATGTTCCACCAATAATTTCTAGCTTTTGATTAATCATTCCATATTTTGGCACATAGAAGAGTCCTGAAAGAGCCCCTGCTAATTCCTTATTTCCTTCTGATTCCTTATAGAAATCAAATGTTACTACTTTATCATAAAATAACTTTGGCAATCCACCTTCAGCAAGAAATGCTACTAGTATAAGATAAAATGCCGCTCCCACTAAAGCTGCTTCACCACGTTGGTCCTTTGATAGACCAAAAGCGGTTCCTATTGCAAATAATAATGGCAATTGATCAAAAATTGTTGCACCAGGTTTTTGTATAATAAAACCAATTCACCAACCCACATTATATTGAGCATCACTGTTTAATTCCATAGCTAAAGAGCCAAATCTATTAAGTAAAGCTGCAAATGGCAATAATGCAATTGGATACATTAAGGATTTACCAAGACCTTGTAGTTTTATCAATAAGTTACTAAAAAAATTATTTTTTTTAGTCTTATCAAAATTTTTTTCTTTCTTCATTTTTGTTTCTTTTGAAACTGTATTCATTTTTTTCCTTTTCCTTTCTCACTTATATTCTCTATATAAAATTATAAGAAAAACTTTTTAAATGAGAAATATTCACTTTTTTTGGAATAAATTGAGATAAAGTTTCATTATTTAGTCATTTCAACTATAAACATTGAGAAACAAAAAATAAAAACAAGAGTTATAAAAAAAATACAAAAAACAATCATTCACCCTTTAAATAATTGAAACATCTCCCCCCTTGGTTTCACTTTTAATTGAGGATTTCTATTTTTATAGTGAATAATTAAATATACTATTACAGCAATAATTAAAATTAAAGATAATATCATTCCAATTAGCAAAGCTATTTTAGTTAAGTTCACTAATTAGAATAACTCATGAATTAATACTCCTTTAACAACTCGATTAACTTCACCTGATGGACATGGATTATCTGGATTAATATTTAATTTGATAGATGTACTTAAAGACAAAATCTGAGCAAACAATATATAATTTAAACCAATAAAAATTTCATTCAAATCTTCATTTTCAAAATTCAATACAATATCAGAATATTTTTTTATCTCATCAGAATTTGTATTATCAAGAACTATTAAATTTTTAACAACTTTTTCTAAAGCAATCTCTTTTAATAAATCAGTTTCATACTTTCTTGCATATTTATTTTTACTCATAAAAATAATAACTGTTGTACTATTATTTATTATTGATTTGGGACCATGTCTAAATGCTAATATTCCATCATAAAAACACGGAATTTTTCCTTGTGTTAATTCTAATAATTTTAAATGAGCTTCCTTTGAAAAACCCTTAAACTCTGAACTTCCCAAATAGACAACTCTATCATTTTCATCTAATTTAATATTTTGAATATTTAAATCAATAAGATTTAAATTTTTTTCAAAATCATTACATAATTTTTTAATATTAATTTCACTACTTTTTTTTAATATAATTTCTAGTATTAAAAAAGCTGCCAAAAGCATTCCAGAGTAACTTGACGTCATAGCAAAACCTTTATCATTTGATTCTCTTGGTAATAAAAATACCTTTGCGTTATTACTGCTTTCTCCTATTTTTGCCAATTCGCCATCTTCATTGCAAGTTATAATTAAATGATGAATTTCATCTATTAGTTTATTAGTTATATTAAAAGTAGCAATTGATTCTGGTGAATTGCCACTTCTTGCAAAGGAAATCAAAACAGTTTTCTCTTCTTTTTTTAAAAAATTTAGTGGATTTGAAACAATATCTGTTGTTGGTATTGATGATACATTAAGTCCTCTTTTATAGAAATAAGGACTTAATGATTGCCCTATAAACTCACTAGTTCCAGCCCCTGTAAATACTATTTTGTAGTCCTTATACTTTTCAATATATTCTTTAAAAGTTTCTATTTGTTCAACAACTTCTTTATTTATTTTTTTTCATATAAGAGATTGTTGCAAAATCTCTTTAACAGTATTAAATTTTTCTTCTCTGAAATTTTTACTCATTTTCTTCTCCATTAGAGTAAATTATATTTAAATTTTGAAATGAATCCCCAATTTTTTCTTTACTCTTTTCATCTGTAATTACAATATCTATATCTTTTATATTAGTAACTTTTTCAACTCCTTCATCCTTTATTTTTGATGAATCCACAAGGAGGATCTTTACCTTTGCTATTCTTAAAACATCTCTTATTGTCTCTACTTCGGGTAGAAAATCATCATAAATATTTCCTTCCAAATCTAAAGATAAGCAACTAAAAAATATTTTAGAAAACTTAATTCCTTCAAGGTATTTTTTAGTACTACGACTATAAAATACCTGAGACTTTTCTTTAAAAACTCCTCCAAGCAACAGCACATCCATTACTTTATTATTTTTCCATGCTTCTAAAAAAACTGGAAAAGAATTTGTAACTAATAATTTAACCTTAGTTTTTATTTCTCTTACAAATCTCTCAATAGTTGTTCCAGGAGAACAAAAAATAATCTCATCACTTTTAATAAATTTTGCAGCATCTTTTGCAATAACATTTTTTTCAAAATGTTCTTTCTGAACCTTCCCCATTCTATCAGGCTCATATATGTTTTCAACTCTTGAAATAATTCCTCCAAAAGTTAAACTTATTTTTTCTTCTTGTTCCAATTCATTTAGATCTCTTCTAGCAGTTGATTTATTAATGTTTACACTCGCTGCATAATCAAAGAAATCTTTTGAAGACATAAAATTTTTTTGTATAATTCTACTTAACAAAATATCTTTTCTTTCTAATTTGTGCATATAACCTCCACAAATTAATTGTACCACTTTTGGTATAATTTGAAATATTTTGAAGTAATTTGAATAGTTATAAATACAAATAATATTTATAACTGTGAGTACCTTTTATAAAGTTTTGAACATTTGAAAAAAAGGTTTATAATAAAATGAATAATAGTTTATATGCATTGTGCTAATAAGTCTTGTTTGCAACTTTGCTTTTTTTATGGTAGAATTGTTAAAGATTATATATTCTAGTTTTGAATAGAAATATATAATTCATTTATTTAGAAATATTAAAGGAGAAAACGGTATGGCAAATAAAAAACCAACATTCGTTTCTATGGACCTTGGAACAGCTAATACATTAGTATACATTGCTGGACAAGGAATCGTTTATAACGAACCATCAATAGTAGCTTACAGAATTAAAGAAAACAAAATAATCGCTGTAGGTGAAGAAGCATACAAAATGATAGGTAAAGGAAACAAAACTATTCGTGTTGTAAGACCAATGGTTGACGGAGTTATTACTGATATTAGAGCTACTGAAGCTCAGTTAAGATATATATTTTCAAAACTTAGAATTACAAAACAATTAAAACATTCAATAATGTTGTTGGCATGTCCTTCAGTTATTACTGAGTTGGAAAAAACAGCTCTTAAAAAAATTGCTGTTAACCTTGGAGCATCTCAAGTATTTGTTGAAGAAGAAGTAAAAATGGCAGCTTTAGGTGGAGGAGTAAATATTTATGCTCCTACAGGAAACTTAATAGTTGATATGGGTGGAGGAACTACTGATATAGCTGTTTTAGCTTCAGGAGATATAGTTCTTTCAAAATCAGTTAAAGTTGCAGGAAACTATTTAAATGATGAATGTCAAAAATTTATTCGTTCACAATATGGATTAGAAGTGGGATCAAAAACTGCAGAATCAATTAAAGTTAACGTTGGTTCATTAGCAAAATTCCCAGATGAAAGACGTATGAAAGTTTATGGACGTGATGTTGTTTCTGGATTACCAAGAGAAATTGAAATTACTCCAGAAGAAGTACGTGAAGTACTAAAAGTACCAGTATCAAGAATTATTGATTTAACAGTACAAGTTTTAGAAGATACACCACCTGAATTAGCAGGAGATATCTTTAGAAATGGTATTACAATTTGTGGAGGTGGAGCCCTAATTAAAGGAATCGACAAATACTTCGCAGATACATTACAATTACCAACAAAAATTGGTGAACAACCATTATTAGCAGTTATTAACGGAACTAAAAAATTCGAAAGTGAAATTTGAGAAATTATTAAGGCCGAAAAATGACATGAAGATATACTTGGTAGATAATTATTAAGTATATAAAATAATAAAAAAGTATTTCCCTTTTATGACTATCCACAAAATCATATAATAGGGAAATTTTTTATTTTTAAAATAAGAAAGGAAATCAATAACTTTTATACATATTATTAAAATTTTTTTATTTTAGATTATGTCATAATTTATTTTGAAAGAGGTAAATAGCATGGAGAATTACACTATAAAAATAGAAGAAAATAATGAATATTATGAATTAATATCTGAAATTATATTTAAATTTTTTACAATAAATAATAAAAGTATTCTTAAAGGAAACAACAATAGAATCAATGATAATTGTCGTGTTTGATTTATTAATTTTGTTGAAACAAAAAAGAAGGAAGAAGTAATGAAATTAGAAAAATATGCAATATTTCCTTCAGAAAATCTAGAAAAAATAACTTTGTACAATAATACTGGATCAGAGGAATTGAAAGTAAAAAGATATGAAAAATTAAAAAATGAGAATGACGATATAATAGTATTTGCAAAATTTAAAGATAATCTTATTTATAAAGGATATAAATTTTTAGGTATATTTAAATTTGAGGCCTCACCAAAAAATGAAAAGTCATCTCAATTATTTATAAAAACTAAAAATTCAATTATATTAAAAATTAAGTAAAAGCTATATTGTTTTATGCAATTAAAATAGGTATAATTATATTACAAACTTTATGACATAGGAGGTATTTATGAAAATAGAGGAACGTACATTTATTGCATTGGATTTAGGTACAAGTAATATTTTAGCTTATGTAGGAAGACAAGGAATCGTTTACGATGAACCCTCAATTATGGCATATGACAATATAACTAATACACTAGTTGCATTAGGTCAAGATGCATATAATTTGATTGGAAAAACTAATGATAATATTAGAATGGAAATACCAATTAAAGATGGTGTAATTACAGATTTAGATGCAGCAAGAGATATGTTAAAACATGTTTTTGGTAAGTTAAAAATGTTAAATGAATGAAAAAATTCAATTATTTTATTAGCTTGTCCAAGCGAAGTAACTGAATTGGAAAGAGAAGCTCTAAAACAAGTTGCTTACGATATGGGAGCTGAAATCGTTATTGTTGAAGAAGAAGTAAAGATGGCAGCTTTAGGCGCAGGAATTAATATTGAAATTCCAAAAGGTAATATAGTAATTGATATTGGTGGAGGAACTACTGATATAGCAATTATTTCAGCTGGAGATATAATTATTTCTAGATCAATTAAAATTGCAGGAAATGCATTTAATGAAGAAGTAAAAAAATATATTAGATCAGAATATAATGTAACAATTGGTGATAAAACTGCCGAAGAAGTAAAAAAAGAATTAGGTTCATTAGCAAAATATAAAGGTGAAAGAACTATGTCTGTTTTTGGTAGAGATATTATTTCAGGATTACCAAAAGAAGCAATTATTAGTTCTGAAGAAATAAGAAACGTTTTAGTTAACGCTTTTAGTAGAATTACAGACCTTTTAATTGAATTAATGGAAAATACACCACCTGAATTAGCAGGAGATATAATTACTAATGGATTTACAATATGTGGTGGTGGATCAAAAATTAGAGGTATTAAAGAGTACTTTAATGGGATTTTCTCAGTACCTTGTCATTTAACACCAAACCCATTAACTGGAGTTATTGAAGGTTCAAAAGTATTTGAAAAAACTATTAATCAAAGAATTGAAAATGATTACTACGGTAAAAACGCAAAAAATGTTAAAAAGGGTAGTCAAACATCATATTTATCATAAAAAAATTGGTTTTAAAAAACCAATTTTTTTATGCTATTTTAAATATCTTCATTGCATTACTTGTTGTTGCCTCAATAATATCAGCTTTATTAAGTTTTTTAATATTTGCAATTTTTTCAATAGTATAAGCTATATTTTTAGACATGTTTAATTTTCCTCTTTTTGGTTCTGGAGTTAAATACGGTGCATCAGTTTCTACGATCATTTCATTTAAAGATAACTTCTCAACAGTTTCATGGAGTTTAGTTGCATTTTTAAATGTTACAACACCTGGTATTGATATTAAATAACCTCTTTTAGTAAATTTTTTTGCAAGTTCAATTCCTCTTGTATAACAGTGGACAATAGCTCTTTTAACTTGAAGTTTATCCAAAATTTCGAGTGCATCTAAGTAGGCTTGTTCTGAATCATCCTTATCTCTAATATGCATCATAACAACTAGTTCATTTTTCTTTGCAATTTTTATTTGCTCTTTAAAAAAATCTTTTTGAATTTCCTTATGTTCATCTGTATAAAAATAGTCAAGTCCTACTTCTCCAATTGCAACTACATTATCACTATGAGCCATTTCATCAATTTCTAATAGATCTTCCTTTTTAAATTTATAAACATCATTAGGGTGAATACCAATTGCTGCATAAACATTAGGATACTTTAAAGCATACTTACATGCCTCCTTAGAAGAATCAATATCAAACCCTACACAACAAAAATGAGATACTCCATTTATTTTTGCATCTTTTATCATTTCAGAAACTTCAATTTCTTGCTCCTTATATACAACATCATTAAAGTGTGTGTGTGTATCAAATATACCTGCCATAATTTAAACCTACTTTCCTAAACAATACTTTCTAAAAATATTGTCAATAACTTCTTCATCTGCATCATAAATTCCTAAAAGATTATTTAGAATTTTTAAAATATCATAAAGATCTACATTTATTAAATCAGTTGTAAAACCTTCTTTAATACTTTTTAAACTATTTTCTAATAATGTTAATATATTTTTAAACATTTCTATGTGAAATAAGTTAGATAAAACTGGAATATCACTTTCCAAAATATCTTCATTATTAAATTCTAATTCAATTTTGCTAAGAAGGTCCTTTATATCTCCCTTAAGAGCAGAAACAACAACTAAATCTTTAAACTCTTTTCTAACCTCTTCAATATCACTCTTTTTAAGTAATTCAGATTTATTTAGTACAACGAGATGTTTTTTATTTCTTATTTTTTCATATATCTCATAATTAATTTTACCTTTATTTATAACAAATAAAATAAGATTTGATGTATTGATTAAAGAAATACTTTTTTCAATTCCAATTTTTTCAACCTTATTATCAGTTTTTCTTATACCTGCACTATCTATTAAATTTAATGTAAAGTTTGTAAAATTTAGTTCTCCCTCGACAATATCTCTAGTAGTACCTTCAATTTCTGTTACTATAGCTTTTTCTTCTGAAATTAAAGTATTTAAAAGTGAAGATTTTCCAACATTTGTTTCTCCAAGTATTAGCGTATTTATTCCAGTTTTTAAAAAATTAAATCTTTTACTTATATCTAATATTTTTAAGGTTTCTTGTTTTAAAAAAACTAGTTGTTCAATAATTTCTTCCGGACTTGAACCCTCAACATCGTCATAGTCTGGATAATCAATTGATGTTTGAATTTTTGAAATTAAATCTATTAAATTATTTTTCATATCTATTAGCGACTTATGATTTTTTCCTTCTAAATTTAGAGCACTAATTTTTAAGGATAGTTCATTTTTGGAATCAATTAAATTATTAATACTTTCAGCTTGTATAAGGTTTATTTTTCCATTTAAGTAAGCTCTTTGAGAAAATTCACCTGGTAGGGCTGGCCTTGCTCCATATGATATTAATAGAGATACAATATGATTTGTAAGTAGAATTCCTCCATGACATTGTATTTCTATAACATCCTCACCTGTAAATGAATTACCATTTGTAAATGTCAAAATTAAAGCTTCATCAATAAGATCTTTCCTATCAAATAATTTTCTAATTTGAATTTTACTACTCTTTGTTAATTTATTTTTTAATAACTTATTTGTAATTTTAAAAGCACTTTCTCCAGATATTCTAATAATGGATATTGCTTGCTTTGCTACTTTAGTAGCACAAGCAACTATAGTATCATTTATATTTAATTTCATTTTACCAACTTCCCAATCTTGATTATAACAAAAAGAAAATCAGAATATTAATGTTCTGACTTGTATATTATTCTAATTTTTCTTTCGCCAATTTGCCCTGATGTCTTTGTTTTAAGGTTATTATACTTGGAAATTATCATATTAATTTCCTTTCTCAAAGGTTTTGGATATGATGGCAATATCTCTTCTTGCTTTGAAAGTAGAACATTATTTATAATCTTATTCAATTTTAATCTATTAAAATACTTCTTATTTTTATTTGAAATATTAAAATTAATAATTTCAAAATCTAAAAAAATATTAAACTTTATTTTTATTAAGCTTTTAATAACCCTTCATAAATTCAATTTTGTTTCCTTATTAAGTTCTAAAACTGAATCATAAGCAATTACATTTTTACTCTTTGACTCAATTCTAAAAATTGATATTATTTTAATTTTAGAAATTTTTAATAGCTGCTCATTTAAAAACTTCATTATTTCAATTCTTTTTTGATTAGAAATAAATAAAATCACTTCATTTATTTTTTCGTAAAAAACCAGTTTTGTTTTTGACTTTGTACTTATTAGGAAGTGATTTATTTTATTATTTTTTATTTTTAGATTCATTTGAGACTTTTGCAGCTAATGTCTTATTCTTATTATTTTGCTTTTCTCTTTTTTTCTTTAATCTTGAAACTCTAGTTTCCTTTAAGTAATGGAAACCTAAAGTTTGGATTATTTGAAATGTTGAAGAGAAAATTCAATATATAGCAACACCAGAAGCAATATTAAATACAACGAATAAGAATACAACCATAAATACTATTTGCATAATTAATTGTTTTTTTCTAGCTTTTTTTTGTTGCTCTGATTCTAATTTTGGTTTCTTTTTAAACATTTGCAATATCATTGGAAGTAACATCGAAGTAATTTGTAGGGGTAAATAAATAACAATTAAAGTTAAATATATTCAATTCCCTTGTTTTATTTGTTCAAATGGTACCTCTACCAAAGTTATTTTTCCAACAGTTGCAACTTTTAGAGCATGTGTTGCTCTAACAACGGAAAACATCGCAAATAAGAAAGGCATAGATAAGAATGACGTTGCAAGCGAACTCATTGGGCTTATACCTTCCTTTTTATATAATCCCATTAATTCAATTTGTTGCTTTTGTTTTGCACTTGGATCCGATGAATGCTTATACTTTTCTTGAATTTCAGCTTGTTTTGATTGTAAACCCTGCATTTTTTCTTGATTTATTTGTGTTTTTCAAGTAAATGCTAATGTAATTCCTCTAATTATTAAAGAAGTGAAAAATATTGCAAATATGGCCGAAACTCCATATGATGCTGAATTAGGGTCTAATCCTTTCTCATTATGAGTAGAGAACAGACTTATAAACCCAACTAATACTCAAGAGATTGGATAAACAAAGAAACCATAAAATGGAGATGATGTAACTGTAAATGCTTGACCTCAAGAGGATATTGGATTAAAGGCATATTCAACCATATTCCCATTATTGTCTACTTGAAATCAATGATTTTTTGAGCTTCAATCACCTAATGAATTAATAATTATTTCAAAAGATACACCTGGAGAAAATATTTTATTTCCAGACATATCAGTAACAGTACTAACTGTATATTTTGGTTGATACATCTGTACACAACCTCAAAGCATTGAAACAATAATAAATACAAATAATATCAATTTTGTTCAAACTCAAAAGATTTTTAATTTGTCTTTTGGAGTTTTTTTCTTATTATTATTGCTATTATTTAAATATTTAGAATAATCCTGTTTGTACAAGATGCTCACCTCTCTTTTATTTAATTTGTAATAAAGACTTTCTAAGAACTTCTAAATTAAAACTATAATCTTCATTTAAAAATAAATTTCTAGCTATTAAAATAATATCAAAGCTCTTATTTTTGTGATCATCTAATAATTCATAAATCATTGACCTTAGTTGTCTTTTAATTTTATTTCTAAATACTGCATTACCCATTTTTTTTCCAACAGATATTCCGTATCTAAATCTATTTAAAGTATTTTTTTTAAAATAAATCACAAATTCCTTTGATTTAATAAATCTTTTGGAACCTATAATACTTTGAAATTCATGATTCTTTTTAATTATATTTTTGTTTTTCATATTTATTATTATGCAGTAAGTTTAGCTCTACCTTTAGCTCTTCTTGCTTTAATAACTTTTCTACCATTTTTAGTTGCCATTCTTGCTCTAAAACCATGAGTTCTAGCATGCTTGATTTTACTTGGCTGTCAAGTTCTTTTCATAAAATACCTCCTTTTTTTAAAACAAAACTTCATTAAATATTATAACTTAAAACACAGATATTTTGATACTAATTATTGTATTTTGTGTAACTTCTAATAACTTATTAATAACATTTGTATGTGGATAACTAGTAAGATAACCTTTATTTAAGGCATATTTTAACTTTTTTTATCCCCAATTTAAGTATTTTTTGGTATATTTTTAAAGTTATACACATCAAAACTATGTGGATAACTTATAATTTAAATGTTGTATTCAAGGTAGGTATAAAATGAGTAACATAGCATTGTGAAAAGAAATAAAAAAATGATTAATATCTTCAGATTTAATCGAACCAAACGTATATGAAGAGTATGTAAAGAGTGCTTCAATTGAAGATCTTTCAGAAAATCAGAAAGTTATTGTTGTTAATAAAGACTTGTCAAAATATTATTTGGAAAACATTGGAAAAGAACTTAAGGACAAAATAAGTAAAATATTGGAAAAAGATATTTCAATAAGTTTTTTATCAAAAGAAGAATTTAAAAAAGAAAAAAAGATAAGTGAAATAATAATAAGTAAGAAAAAAAATATTGGAAGAGATTTTAATTTTGATAGTTTTATTTCAGGTAAAAGTAATAGTGAAGCATATAATGCTTCAAAAGCTTTGATAAATAATTTGGGTAATAAATGAAATCCATTATTTATCTATGGAGATTCTGGTTTAGGTAAAACTCATTTACTTAAAGCAATAAATAATGAATTAAATCTGCAAAAGGATGAATTAAATATCAAATACTATGCATCAAATGATTTTAGAAAAGAAATTTTAGATTCACTACTAGGTGGTTTCAAAGAAATAGAACAAACAAAAACTGAAATGAATGAAATTGATGTTCTATTAATAGACGACATTCAATTTCTTGCAAATAGTGGAAAAACTAATGAAATATTCTTCAATATTTTTAATTCTTTTATTGAGGAAGGTAAACAAATTGTAATAACTTCAGATAAATTTCCTGAATTATTAAATGGTTTTGATAAAAGACTTGTTTCAAGATTTAATCAAGGTTTAAGTATAAAAATTGAACCACCAGATTTTGAAACAGCTTTAAAAATAATTGATTATAAAATTCAAATGGCAAATTTAAATTTAACAAATGAATCAAAAAAATATATTGCATCTCATTTTGGATCTGATGTAAGAAAAATTGAAGGAATAATTAATAAAATTGAATTCAAATTAATACAAGAACAAGATTCAATAGGAGAAATAATTGAACTTGATACTATACAAAAATTATTAGAGGATTACTCATATGCTCCTGGTGGAGAAATAACTGTTCAAAAAATAAAAAGTGTTGTAGCTCAAAATTATGGAGTAAATGTAAAATCAATTGATGCAAAAAATAAAGTCTCTAGTGTTGTTATTGCAAGACATGTTTCAATGTATTTAACAAATGAACTAATGAAAAAAAATTATTCAGAAGTTGGTATATTATTTGGTGGAAAAGATCATACAACTGTTATAAATGCATGTAATAAAATTAAAAAAGCTATTGCTGAAGATAAGATTTTTAAAAATACATTAAAGAAGATTAAAAAGGACATAACTTCTTAATTATAAAAAAATAGTATAAAGTGGTAAAATATTTTCATAAAGTTCTTATTTTATTGGTATTTTAAAAGTTATCCACATTTTAAGAGCATAATAATAATATAAATAATAGATAATAAATATGGAGGTATTTTAAATGTTCTTTAGTATAAATAGGTTATCTTTTATTGAAGAGATAAATAAATGTAATAGAATTATTGATTCAAAAGCACCTACACCAAGTATCAGTGGAATTTTATTAGAAATTGAAGCTGATAAAGTTTCTTTAATTTCTTCAAATACATCAATGTCAATAAAAACAATTATTGACATGGGAACCAATGGTTTATTAATAAAAGAAACTGGTTCAATCTTAATAAGAAGTAAATATTTCCTTGAAATTCTTAGACGTATGGATGATGACATTGTTAATATTTCTAGTATAGAAGAAAATTTAGTTTCGTTATCAGGAGAAAAATCTGAATTCTCATTAAACATTTTAAATTATAATGACTATCCTACTATTGGTTTTAGAGAAAAGGGAAATATTGTTACAGTAAAAAATATAGATCTTAAAAAAAGTTTGAATCAAACAATAATTTCTGTAAATGAATGAAATCAAAAAATAGTATTAGCTGGTTTAAATTTTTCTATAAACAATTCAATGTTTTATATTACGGGAACTGATGGTTTTAGAGTATCAAGAAAAAGAATACAGTTGTTTGATGAAATCCCAACTAAGTTTGAAACTAATATACCTCATAAAAGTGTTTTAGAATTAATAAAGCTATTACCAGAAAAGGGAGAGTGTAAAATTGTATCTGTTGATAGTCATGTAACTTTTATAATCAATAATACATTATTTCAAACAACAATCTTAGAGGGGCAATTTCCTGATGTTAATGCAGTATTTCCAACAGATTTTAATACAACATTATATATGGAGAATAAAAAGTTTTTTAAACTAATATCAAGAGCAGATATTCCAAGTGAAGAAAATACGTCAACAGTTGTAAATCTTATTTTAAATAATGATAGTATTTTTATTAAATCTAATATTCATCAAATTGGTAGTTTTGAAGAAATTTTTAAAGAATTTGAATTAAAAGGATTGGATGAACAAAATATTTGTTTTAACTCAAAATATTTAATTGATTCATTAAAAACTTTTGAAACTAAAAATGTAGAAATTAATTTAATTGATTCAAAAAAACCAATTGTTATTTCTTCTTCTGAAGATATGGATTTGAGTCAAATAATTTTACCTATGTTTTCAAATTAATAACTTTATATGTACATACCTTTCACTTACTTAAATGATATAATTAAAGTAAGTGAGAGGTATTTTTATTATGGAAAATAATAAGTATGGAGCTAATCAAATTCAAGTACTTGAAGGATTAGAAGCTGTTAGAAAAAGACCTGGAATGTATATTGGAAATACAAATAAAACTGGTCTTCATCATATGATTTGAGAAATATTGGATAACTCTGTGGATGAGACATTAGCAGGTTTTTGTAATGAAATATCTATTTTTATAACTGATCAAAATGAGATAATAATTAAAGATAATGGGAGAGGAATACCAGTTGATATTCACCCAAAAACAAAAAAAACAACTTTAGAAACAATTTTTACTATTTTACATGCTGGGGGTAAATTTGATGAAGCCACTTATAAAGTCTCAGGTGGTTTACATGGTGTTGGTGCTTCAGTTGTAAATGCATTATCATTATATGTTGAAGCAATGATTTCAAGGGATGGAAAAATTTATCATCAAAGATTTTCTGAAGGTGGTAGAAATGCTACTGCTCTTAAGGAAATTGGAAATTCTGATTCAAATGGATCAATTATAAAATTTAAACCTGATCCAGGAATTTTTAAAGAGGTTATAGATTTTGATTTTAAAGTAATTCAAAATAAAATTAGACAACTAGCTTTTTTAAATAAAAAATTAAAACTAAATTTATATGATCAAAGAAATGATAAGTATCTTAGCTATATTTTTGAAGATGGAATAAAGGATTATATAAAAGAAATTAATAGTGGAAAAGAAAAAGTACATGATGAAATTTTTTATATGTCAAATAGTTTTAATGATATTGAAGTTGAAATTTCAATTCAATATAACGAAACATATGACGAAAATTTATTTTCATTTTGTAATAATATTTTTACATCTGAAGGTGGTTCACACGAAGAGGGATTTAGAAGTGCATTATTAAAAGCAGTTAATTCTTATACTAATGATTTAAAAAATTTTAAAGGTAATAAATTTACTTGAGATGATTTAAAAGAAGGAATTGTAGCTGTTGTTTCAATTAGACATAGAGATCCTTTATATGAGGGACAAACAAAAGCAAAATTATCTAATACAGATGCTAAGGAAGCAGTTTTAGAAATAACAAATGAAGCATTTAAGGAATTCTTATTGAAAAACCCAAATGATGCTAAAAAGATTATTGAGAAAATTTTAGTTTCTCAAAGAGCAAGAAAAGCTGCTCAAAGAGCAAGAGAAGATACAAGAAGAAAATCAGCAATTGATAATTTTTCATTACCTGGAAAATTAGCAGATTGTGAGTCAAAAGATATTCAAGAATGTGAATTATATCTTGTTGAGGGTGATTCTGCTGGAGGTAGTGCAAAAACTGGTAGAAATAGAAAAACACAAGCAATTCTTTCATTAAGAGGAAAAGTTTTAAATGTTGAAAAAGTAAAACAATCTAAAGTTTTTGATAATAATGAAATTCAATCTATTATTGCAGCAGTTGGAATTGGTGTTAAAAATGATATTGATCTTAAAAAATTAAGATATGGAAAAATAATTATTATGACCGATGCTGATGTTGATGGTGCACATATAAGAGTATTACTGTTGACTTTCTTTTATAGATATATGAAGGAATTAATTTTAAATGGAAATGTTTATATTGCTCAGCCACCATTATATAAAATTGATAATGGAAAAAATATTTTTGACTATGCATATAATGATTTGGAACTTGATCAATTAAAAGAAGAAAAGTATAAAGAATTAAAATATACAATTCAAAGATATAAAGGACTTGGTGAAATGGATCCTATTCAGTTATGAGAAACAACAATGGACCCAGAAAGAAGAACTATGATTCAAATTAAAGTTGAAGATGCATTTCTTGCAAATGAAGTTTTCTCTAGTTTAATGGGAGAAAATGCAGATTTAAGAAAACAGTTTATTACTGAAAATGCACAGTTTGTAGAAAATATAGATATTTAAAAATAGGTAGGTATAACTAAATGAGTGAAATAAAACACGGTCGTATTTTGGAAATGGACATTAAAAGTGAAGTTGAAAAAGATTTTTTAGAATACTCAATGAGTGTTATTGTTAGTAGAGCTCTTCCTGATTTAAAAGATGGATTAAAACCTGTACATAGAAGAATTATTTATGCTATGAATGATTTAAAAATTACATCAGATACTCCTCATAAAAAGTCTGCTCGTATTGTTGGGGAAGTAATTGGTAAATATCATCCACATGGAGATTCATCAGTTTATGAAGCTATGGTTAGAATGTCACAAGATTTTTCCTACAGATATCCATTAGTTGAAGGACATGGAAATTTTGGTTCAATTGATGGTGATGGTGCAGCTGCAATGCGTTATACTGAAGCAAGACTTTCAAAAATCACATCTTTACTATTAAAAGATATTGATATGGAAACAGTACCATTTGTTGATAACTATGATGCTTCTGAAAGAGAACCAAAGTATTTAACAGGTTATTTTCCAAATCTTTTAGTTAACGGAGCAACTGGTATTGCTGTTGGTATGGCCACTAATATTCCACCTCATAATCTAAGAGAAGTTGTAGGGGCAACTATTGCATATATAAAAGATGATCAAATGACAATTGATGATATTTTAAAGTTTATTAAAGGTCCTGATTTTCCAACAGGAGCATTAATGACAAATGGAAAAAGTATGATTGAAGGTTATAGAACCGGTAAAGGCAATTTAATAATAAGGTCAAAAATTGATATTGAAGAAACTAGCAAAAATCAAAGAATTGTTGTTAGTGAAATTCCATATCAAACTAATAAATTAAAGGTTGTTGAAAAAATTGTAGAACTTTATAAAAATAAAATTATAATGGGTATTTCAGATATTAGAGATGAATCTAACTATGAAGGAATTAGAATTGTTATAGAATTATCTAAAAACTCTAATCCTCAACTTATAATTAAAAAACTTTATAAATATACAAATCTGCAGTCAAGTTTTGCAATAAATATGCTTTCTCTAAATAATGGGATTCCTGTTGTTTTAAACATTAGAGATATAATTAAATTTTATGTAAAATATCAAATTGAAATAATTGTTAAAAGAAGTATTTTTGAAAAAAATAAATTAAATTCTAAACTACATATTTTAAATGCAATTAGAATTACATTAGATCATATTGACGAAATTATAAAAATTATAAAAGAATCAAAAACTACTGAAATTGCACATCAAAAATTATTTAAAGCTTTTGGTTTTGATGAAAAACAATCCAAAGCAATTTTAGATATGAGATTACAAAGATTAGTAGGATTGGAAAGAGAAAAAGTAGAATTAGATATTAAAAATATAGAAATAAGAATATCTGAACTTGAAGAAATTTTGGCTTCAAAAGAGAAACAAAATGATTTACTAATTAGTCAACTTGAAGAAATAGTAAATAAATTTGGTGATGAAAGAAGAACAAAAATTATTGAAGAGGATGAAACTCAAATTGATGATGAAGAGTTAATTCAAGATAGTCAAATGCTAATAACTTTATCAGAAGATGGATATATTAGAAGACTTTCTAATGAGGAATTTAAAACTCAAAAACGTGGTGGTAAAGGTGTCATTATAAATAATAATCATGAAGATAATATTTCAATTGCAAAATTTGGTAAAACAAAAGATGATGTATTATTTTTTACAGATGAAGGAAAAGTTTATAGAATTAAAGCTTATAATATAACACAATTCTCTAGAAATGCTAGAGGTGTACCAGTAATTAACTTTATTGGAATAAACTCATCTGAAAAAGTAACATCGATTTTACCCCTAAAAAATAAAAAAAATATCTTTAAATATTTACTTTTTGTAACTCGAAAAGGAGTTGTTAAAAAAGTTGAAATAGAAGAATTTAACAGAATTAATAACTTTGGTAAAATTGCAATTAATCTAGATGAAGAAGATAAGCTAGTTTCAGTAATACCAACAATTGGAGGTACTGAAATTTTAATAGCTTCATTGAATGGAAAAATAATTAAAGTAAATGAAAATAATTTTAGACCAATGTCTAGATCTTCTAGAGGAGTAAAAGGTATGGGATTAGACAAAAATGATTTTGTTGTATCATCATGTTCAAGTTACAAAAATGAAAGTGTGGCAACTATATCAGAAAAAGGAATTGTTAAAAAAACACTTATAAGTGAATATAATATTTTTGGTAGAGGTGCTAAAGGTGTTTTAGGAATGAAGCTTAGTGATAAGACAGGAAAATTTAAATCTCTTTTAGCAATTAGAGAAACAGATGAAATTTTAATGATTTCTTCAAAAGGTAAAATAATAAAAATTGGTGCTCAAGATATCAACTTACAATCAAGAAATTCTGCTGGGGTAATTGGTTTTAACTTAGAAGAGGATGAAACTATTACATCAACTACATTAGAATGAAATAAAGGTGAATAAAAATGCTAGATATAAATAAAATTGAAAGTGACTTTGATAAGGTCAATTCAGATTTAAAAAAGAGAAATAAGGATTTTAATTCAGATTTAAAAGAAATTATTAAACTAAATTCACAAAGAAAAGAAGTAACTTTTAAAGTAGAAGAATTAAAAGCTAAAAAAAATAAAATTTCAAAGGATATTGGAGTTTTAAGTAAAAATAATAAAAAAGATGAGATTGATAATTTAAAAAATGAAGTTTCAAAAATAAATCAAAAGATTGAAAAGTTAGATAATGATCTAAAAAGAATTAGCCAGGAAATTAATCGGAAATTGAGTTATATACCAAATATACCAAATGAAAACATTCCTTTAGGTAAAAGTGAAGAGGATAATGTTGAGATTAAAACATGAAAAGTAGGAAAAATAAAGAATAATGGTGAAGCACATTGAGATATTGCATCAAAACTAGGGTTAGTAGATTTTGAACTTGGTTCAAAATTGTCTGGTTCAAGATTTGTTGTTTATACTAATTTGGGTGCAAAGATAATTAGGGCTCTTGCAGATATACTAATTAATAGACATACAAGCAATGGTTACAAGGAAATGTTTCTTCCTTTAATAGTAAATAAGGAAAATATGTTTGGAACTGGACAACTTCCAAAATTTGAAGAAGATGCATATAAAATTGGTGATCAATACTTAATACCAACCTCTGAGGTTCCGTTAACAAATATTGTTAGAGATAAAATATTGGAAAAATCTCAATTACCTATGTATTTAACTGCTTTTACTCAATGTTTTAGAAAAGAAGCTGGCAGTGCTGGTAGGGATACAAAAGGTTTAATAAGACTACATCAATTCAATAAAGTTGAAATGGTTAAAATTACTGATAGTGAATCGTCTTACTTAGAATTAGAAAAAATGGTTATAGATGCAGAAGAATGTCTAAAGTTATTTAATCTACCATATAGAGTTGTTGAGTTATGTGGAGGAGATATAGGGTTTTCATCAGCAAAAACTTACGATTTAGAGGTTTGATTCCCACATCAAAATAAATATAGGGAAATATCTTCATGTTCAAACTGTTTAGATTTTCAAGCAAAGAGGATAATGGCAAGATATAAGAATGAAAGTGGCAAGAATGAAAATGTACACACATTAAATGGTTCAGGATTAGCAATTGATAGATTATTTGCAGCTATTTTAGAAAATTATTATGATGGCAATAAATTACTGATTCCTGAAGTTTTAAAACCTTATTTAGGTAATATTGACTTTTTAGAATAATGTTTCACGTGAAACATTATTTTTTTTTATTTTTTCTAAATTGTTTCACGTGAAACAATTTAGAAAAAATAAAAAGACTATAAATTTGTCTAAAAAATGTTATTATATAAATGTCATTGTAAGGGTGACGTTCGAAGTTGGTCAGGACCGGAAGGTAGCAGCCATAAGAATCTAGTGCCTTGTACAGTGACTTTTTTTATTTTTAGGAGAACTTTTTTATGGAATTAATTTTTAATATACTAGTTAAAGAATTAAAGAAATGTAAGAAGAATAAGGATGTTCCAGTTTCAGCCTTATTAATTGATACTAATAATAAAATTGTTGCAAAATCCTTTAATAGTAGGCAAAAGAAGTATAATTTCTCAAATCATGCTGAAATTAGAGTTTTAAATAAAATGTATAAAAGAATGAGAACTAAAAATTTGGGAGAATATAAGTTAGTAACTACATTAAAACCTTGTTTGATGTGTATTACAGTTATTGAAGAAGCCAATATAAAGAATGTCTTATATTATTTAGATAATATAAAGTGTAATTATAATAGAATATCAACTGATATAAAATTTGAAAAAATGGGAGATCATAAACAATATAAAGTTTTTGAAAGCGAATTAAAAGAATTCTTTTTAAATTTGAGGAAATAACTAGGTAAAATATTTATGCAAGGGGAGTAAAAATAATGGAGAATAAGAAGTCACTTTATAGAGAATATAGACCAAAGAATTTTGACCAAGTTGCAGGGCATTCTGGAATTAAAGAAATATTAATATCTCAGATTAATTCAAATTCATTTGGTCATGCTTTATTATTTTCTGGTCAAAGAGGAACAGGAAAGACATCAATTGCTAAAATATTTGCAAAGATAGTTGATTGTCAAAATTTAAATGGGTATAACCCGTGTGATAATTGTACTAGTTGTAAAGAATTTAATAATAATTCACACTCTGATATATTTGAAATAGATGCAGCTTCAAACAATGGAGTTGAAGAAATTAGACATATAAAATCTAATATATCTTTATTACCAAGTTTTTCTAAGTATAAAGTTTATATAATTGATGAAGTTCATATGCTATCAAACTCTGCTTTTAATGCTTTACTTAAAACTTTAGAAGAACCTCCTAAACATGTAATCTTTATTTTGGCAACTACAGAGTTTTCAAAAATTCCAGCAACAATAATTTCAAGATGTCAGCTATTTAATTTTAAAAAAATTGCTCAAGTAAATTTGGAACAAAAAGTTGAAGAAATATGTAATTTAGAAGGAAAAGAAATAACTAAAGAAGCTTTAAGCGAGATTTATTACATGTCAGATGGATCTTTAAGAGATGCTCTTAATTACTTAGAACAAGCTTTAACAATTTCTAGTAAAGAGGTTAGCGTTGAAATTCTTAAAAAAATATTTTATATTGCAACAAAAATGGAAAAAATTAATATTATTAGAAATGTAATTCAAGGTAATACAAAAGAGATAATATCTTATTTTGAAGTTTCAAATAATCAAGGAATTGATTTCCAAACAATGACTTTAAGTCTTTTAGATATTATTAAAGAGATAATTGAAGTTAAACTTACACAGGATTATACATTTTTGAAAAATTTAACAATTGATGAATTTAATAGCTTTAATGAAACTAATATAAAAATCTTCTTTGATTTAGCAGATAACATATCTAATTCTTATACAAAGTCTAAAAATTCAAATATAAGTTTTCAATATATATTAATAAATATATTGAAAACTGTTTCTACTAATAAACTTATAAGTGTTAATAATATGGACGAAGATATTTCCCCTATTTACAGCTCTAAATTAAATTGAGATGAACCAAATGAAAATGCAGAGGATTGAAATAATTCCAAAGATATTTTATTTAATAAGACTATTGAAACACCAATAGAAAATGCAGAAGAAATTAAATCTCAAAATATTCAAAAGGAAAATGTAGAAAATAATAGTTTCGAAATTAAAAATAATATAGTTGACTTTTTTAAAGAAAATGGAGACTCCAAATTCTTAAAACTACAGATGAAATTATTAATTTCGGAATCAAATATTTATAAAAACTTTATAGATTTTACAAATGATCAGATTATTAATGTTTTAGTAGGTGCCAATAAAGAAGCAAGAAAATATTTTGAAGAAAAATTTGAGCGTATTTTTGATGAAGATGTAATTAATAATAATTCAAAATTTATAGAAAATTTTATTATGTTTTATGGTTCAAAAATAACAGCTTCTAGTCAAGATTCTATTATTTTAGTATCTGAGGAAAGAACTATATCGAAATGAATTAATAATAGACTTCAAAATTCAGAGATAAGAAAGTTAATATATAAATATTTTGGTAAGGAAGTAAAAATAATTTCCTTAGATAAAAAAAGATGATCTGAAATTAGAATTGAATTTATGGATAGAAAAGACAATAATAAATTAACTAACTTTGAAAGTATTAATACTGAGTCTTTCTATGAAATGTTAAAAACAAAAGATGATAAAGAAGAAAACGAATATTTAAAAAGAGCTAAAGAAATTTTAGGAGATCAAAATATTAAGGTTGTGAATTAATGGATAAAATAATTGAAGAGTTAAAAAATATTGATGGAATTAGTAAAAAGGCAGCTGAAAAAATTATTTTTGATTTAATAATTAACAAAAATAAAATTAGTTCATTGGAATCTATAATATCTCAAATAAAGGATTCATATAGTGAATGCGATATATGTTTTTATTTTAGAGAAAATGGAGAATGTACTTTTTGTGATAATAAAAATAGAAATCAAAATATTATTTGTGTCGTTTCTACAAAACTTGATGCTATAAAAATTGCCAAAAGCAATTACAATGGGATAATTCATGTATTAAATGGTGAAATAAATTTAAATAAAAATATAGGTCCCGAAAAAATAAAAATAAGTGAATTATTTGTTAGAATTAATAAAGGTATAGAATTATTGCTAGCTTTAAATTTAACATTTGAAGGAGAAGTTACTTCAAACTATATAGCTAATAAGGCAAAAGGAATAAGCGAGAAAATTTCTAGAATTGCAAGAGGAATTCCATTGGGTGGAGTTTTAGATTATATTGACCAAGAGACGTTAAATGATGCAATTTTAAATAGAAAGAAACTAGATGATTAGTTTAGAGGAATTATAATATGTTATTTATTTCATTAGAGGGTATTGATGGTTCAGGGAAAACAACAATTTCAAAAATGATTAAAGATAATTTAATTCAAAAGGGATATAAAGTTCTATTAACAAGAGAACCTGGTGGAGAACCATTGGCAGAGGAATTAAGAAGAATTATTCTAGATGAAAAAAATTCAATTAATCCATGAGCTGAAACTCTTTTATATGTAGCAGCAAGAAAACAGCATTTGGACTCAATTATATTACCTGCTTTAAAAGAAGGAACAATTGTTGTTTGTGATAGATTTATGGATTCAACATCTGCTTATCAAGGATATGCAAGAAATATAGGTATGGCGGATGTAAACGAATTACAAAGCATTGTTTTAGGATCAACAAAGCCGGATTTAACAATATTTTTTGATATAACTCCAAAGGAATCTCAAATAAGATTAATGAATAGAAAAAGAAGTGCTGATAGAATGGAACAAGAAAACCAAAAGTTTCATGAAGCAGTTTATGAGGGGTATCAAATTTTAATTTCTGAAAATTCAGATAGAATTAAAGTTGTTGATTCTAGAAAACAAATTAACGAGGTTTTGCAACAAGTAGATTTTTTAATTGATAATGCTCTTAATGAAAGAACAAAAAAATAATGAAAAAAATAGAGGTATTTAATATTATTAATGAACTTATAAAGGAAAGAAGACTTTATCACTCAATAATAATTTCAAATGAAAATCAAAATGATCTTGATAATATCTCAAATGAAGTTTTAAGACAGATATATTGTTTAAATAACTCGCTTGAAAATGATAATTGTAATTGATGCTTAAAAACAGTTAATAAAAATAATCTAAATATTTCTTATATTGGAGATTCAATATCAAAAATATCAAAAGAAGATATTAAACAATTAATTATAAAATTTTCATCTTCAGGAATTGAGAATAACAAAAATAAGGTTTACATTTTATCAAATGGTGAAAATTTAAGTGATAATGCATCGAATGCTTTACTAAAATTTCTGGAAGAACCACCTCAAAATACATATGCAATTATATTAACAAAAGATAGAAATAAAATTTTGAGTACTATTAAATCTAGATGCAAACTTTTCTCAATCGAAAATGAAAATAAAAAAGAAAAAATTGATTCAGAAATTACTAATTTATTTTTAAATAGTGATAAGAGAAAGTTATTAAAATATTTAATAAATTTCAAAAAAATGGAAAGATCAGAAATTATAATAAACTTGAATATAGCTTTTGAAAACTCAATAAATTTAAATATAAAATTTTTACAAGAACTTTTATTAGATACAATAAATGAAATAAAGGAAACAAATTATATTAATTTGATTTTGGAAAATTTATTTATAAAAATGTATGAGGTGATTTAATGGAAGTAAAAAATAACATTTTAAATTATAAGAAACTTAAAATAATTCAAGATAATAAAATGTTTAATTTTTGTATTGACTCAATTTTATTGGCTAGATTTTGGAAACCCTCAAATAAGTATAAAAGTATTTTGGATTTTGGAACAAATAATGCAATTATTCCATTAATAATTTCTAGGTATACTAAATCAAAAATTACAGCTATTGAAATTCAAGAAGAGTCATGCCAAATTGCAAAAAAAAATATATTATTAAATAATTTAGAAAAGCAAATTGAAATAGTTAATATGGATATTAAAAAATTTGTTTTGGATAAAAATAACCAATTTGATTTAATCTTTTGTAACCCTCCATTTTTCAAAGTAGATAAAGAGTCAAATCTTAATAAGAAAAGTAAATTTTTAGTTCCAGCAAGACATGAGGTATTAATAACTTTAGAAGAAATAATAAAAAGTGCAAAAATAGCACTAAAAAATGGTGGTAAATTTCTTATGGTTCATTTGAGCAATAGGTTGGATGAAATTATTATTTTATTGAAACAAAATAATTTCTCAGTAAAGAAAATACAAATAGTTTATTCTAAAGAAAAACAAGCTTCAAAAAGAGTTCTTATTGAAGCAATTAATGATGGAAATGATGGAATGAAAATTTTAGAACCTTTATATATTCACAATGATGATGGATCTTATAAAAAGGAAATATTAGAAATGTTTGGTGATTAAATTGCTAAAAAAAGAAGAGAAATATATTTTAGGATTATCAGGCGGACCTGATAGTGTTTTTCTTTTTAATTACCTTTTGGAAAATGAATTTAAAAATTTTGTAGTTTGTCATGTAAATTATAATTTTAGAATAGATTCTAATAAAGATGTAGAGCTTATTAAAAAACTTTGCAAAGAAAATAATATTATTTTTTTTATTAAAACTATTAAGCAAAATTATAGTGAATTAAAAGAAAATTTTGAATCATGAGCAAGAAATATAAGATATGATTTTTTTTGTAAAAAATTGGAGAATCAAGGAGCTGATGCAATATTGATTGCTCATAATTTAAATGATCATATTGAAACATATTTGATGCAAAAACAAAGTAATAAAAAGGTTTCTTATTTTGGTATAAATAATCAATCCTTTTATAAAAATAAGAAAATATTAAGACCAATATTATCTATTAAAAAATCTGAAATTTTAAAATATTTGGATGATATGAAAATTTCTTATATTACTGACTATACAAATTCTAATTTAATATATGAAAGAAATAGAATAAGATCAACTCTTAGAGAAAGCAGTTTTAATGAATTAATTAAAGAAATTAGGAATAAAAATAATCAATTGATAGAGTATCAGTTAAAAATAAAAAACTTATCTATCTCTAATGAGTTAGAATTAAATAATTTTTGTAATGACAATGATTGAAATGAATATCTTTTATTTAACTTTTTAGAGAAAAATGACTTTGCTCAGTTTTTATATAAAACAAAAAAAGCAATTGTTAAAGAATTCTTAAAACAACTATTATCTAAAAAAAAGTTAATTGAAATAAAAAAAGGTAATCTAGTTTTAATGAAAGATTATGAAACTATTAGAGTATTAAAATCTAAGGATTTAAATATTTTTGAAATTGAAGATAGTGAAAATAAATACTTTAAAGAGCAGTTAATTAAAAATAATATAGTGAATAGTGAAAATATTATTATTACAAATAACTGAAAAAAATATCAATCTAAAATTTTTTTAAATGCTAAGTTGTTATCAAAAATATATAAAGATAAAAAGGTGAATTATCTTAAAAGATATGAAAATATTTTAATTTTTGATAAAACAAACAAAATACTTTTAAATAAAATAAACATATAATGATAAAATTATAAAGAAATTAGAAAACGGTGAAGAAAAATGAAAAAGAAAAAATCTATATGATTATGGGTTTTATTTATAGTTATGTTAATAGTAATAGGAATTGTTATTTGACAGTTTATTGCAGGGACATCAGATAAACTAACAGAATCAGAATTCCTTGAGCTATTAATGAATAATAAAATAAGTAAAAATTCAACAGAACAGGTATACAGTGGTTTACATATTATATCTGGGTCATATACTAATAGTTCTGGAGTAGTAAGGAAGTTTGTTTTAACTTTAACTAATTCATCTTATACTTCACTTCGTGATGATAATAATGCTTTTAAGGATTTTACTCAAAACATAATAACAATATCACAAGGAAATTCACCGTTTATGACTTTAATAATTAATTTATTACCAATGGTAATTTTAATTGGTTTTTATATTTGAATATTTTCATCTATGTCAAAAGGTGGAATGGGTGGTGGAATGTTTGGCCCAGGTAAAAACACAAGACCAAGAGAAATTAAATCAGATGTTAAATTTTCAGATGTTGCAGGTATTAATGAAGAAAAAATTGAACTTGTTGAACTTGTTGATTATTTAAAAAATCCTAATAAATATGCATTAATGGGAGCTAGAGTACCAAAAGGTGTTCTTATGGAGGGGCCTCCTGGAACAGGTAAGACTTTATTAGCAAAAGCAGTTGCTGGAGAAGCTGGTGTTGCATTTTTCTCAATGGCTGGTTCTGAGTTTGAAGAAATGTTTGTTGGTTTAGGAGCAAGTAGAGTAAGAGATCTTTTTAGTGATGCTAAAAAAGCAGCACCATGTATCATTTTTATTGATGAAATTGATGCTGTTGGTAGAAAACGTAGTGGTGGAATGGGAGCTTCAACAAATGAACAAACATTAAATCAATTACTTGTTGAAATGGATGGTTTTGCATCAAATGCTGGAGTTATTGTTATGGCAGCAACTAACAGAGTTGATGTTTTAGATAGTGCCTTATTAAGACCAGGAAGATTTGACAGAACTATTCAAATATCATTACCAGATATTCGTGAGAGAGAAGCAATATTAAAACTTCATTCAAGAAATAAATCTGTATCACCTGAAATTGATTGAAAGCGTATTGCTGAAAGAACGCCAGGTTTTTCAGGAGCACAACTAGAAAATGTTCTTAATGAAGCAGCAATTCTTGTTGTTAGAGATAAAAGAAAAATGATTAATATTTTAGATATAGATGAAGCTATTGACAGAGTAGTTGGTGGACCAGCTAAAAAATCAAGAGCTATGACAATGCAAGATAAACAAATTGTTTCATATCACGAAGCAGGACATGCATTAATGGGATTGAGATTAGAATCTGCATCAAAGGTTCAAAAAGTTACTATAATTCCTAGAGGAAATGCAGGGGGTTATACAATTATGACTCCAAAGGATGAATCAAATTTTTCATCAAAAGAAGATTTATTTGCATCAATTGCTGGTTATCTTGGGGGTAGAGCTGCTGAAGAAATTATGTTTGGTAAAAATAAAATTACAACAGGAGCACATGATGATTTAGATAAAGCTACAAATATTGCAAGAAGAATGGTTACACAATTTGGTATGTCAACTTTAGGACTTACAAAATATTTAACAATGCAAGAGGAATCATATGGACAAACAAAGGGTGTTTATTCAGATGAGGTTGCATTTAAAATTGATACAGAGATAAACACTATTTTAGAGAAATGTTACAAAACTGCATTAGAAGTTATAAATAAGCATAAAGATGTTTTAGAATTAATTGCAGAGTCTTTAAGAGTATTAGAAACAATTACTGCTGAGCAAATTGATTACATTGATAAACATAATAAATTACCAAAAGAAGTTGTAGAAGAAAAAAACAGAAAAGATGCTGAAGATAAGAAAAAAGAAACTGGAGCAATATTAGAATTTGAACCAGATGAAGATGATAAGTAAAACACTTTATCTTAAAGTGTTTTTTTATTTTTTAAACAAGTATAATAATAAAAGTGAATTTCAAGGAGAATAAAATTATGGATATGGAAATTAGAGCTATAAGTAAAAAAAATAATGTGAAAATATCAATAGTTGATATTACAGAAAGTTTTAATGAAATTGCAGTATTGCAAAATACAAATCCTCTTGCCACAGTTGCATTAGGTAGAACAATTATTGATAGTGCTCTTTTGAGTTTATCTATAAAAGATGGAAGCAAGATGACTACTAATTTAAATGGAATGGGTCTAGGCGGATCAATAATTGCTGAATTTCAGGATAAAAAAGTAAGAGGATATATTCAAAACCCAAACTTTGAAATTGATAAAATTAATCTTGAAGAGGGAAGTGCATTATCACAAGTAGTTGGAAAACAAGGATTTTTACAAATATCTAGAGATAATGGTGAAACTACTCCTTATACTTCAAGAGTCGAAATAATTTCAGGTGAGATTAATTTTGATTTTATGTATTATTTACAACAAAGTGATCAAATTAATTCTTTAATTACTTCAACAATTGAGTTGAATGAAGATGCCAGCATTAAAAAGGCTTGTGGAATAATTATTCAATTACTTCCTGGATTTAAAGATGAAGATATTGATTTTGTAGAAGAGAAGATAGGAACATTAGATCATTTAGTTAAAACTCTAATTAATACAACTAACTATGAATCTTTAATAAAAGATATTTGTAGTGATGCAAAAATATTAGGTATTAGTGAGTTAAAATTTGAATGTACTTGTAATATGGATAAGGTAGTATCTTCAGTTAAATTATTAGGAGAAAAAGAAATTAAAAAAATTATTGAACATGGAGAAATTGTAGAAGTTATTTGTGATTTTTGTAAAAAACAATATAATGTAAAACCAAATGAGATTAAATAAGTTTTATGTTATACTATTATAGGTGTATTTAAGTTCTATATTAAGGAGTTTAATATGGAAGACAAAGATTTAAAACAACAAAAAAGGGTTGAAGCAGATTTAAAACAATCTGAAAAGATTGACAATAAAAAACTAACTAAAAAAACTTCGGTTGGCATGGATCAAACTCTTATAAGAGAGTTTGAACATGTTCAGTTACCATTAGTAACTGAAGAAGGTGTTAAAGGATTGAAATTAAAAAATAAGATCCAAAAACAAAATACCTCAAAATATTCAAAAAAAATATTAGAAGGTAAAATAGTATCTACAACAGGGAATAATCCTGATTTAGATAAAAACGTTATTGAGCTATACAACGTAAAAAGATGATATGTGACTGGAGATATGTTAACTCCTGTGTTACGCGGTGTGGACTTGAAACTTGAAAAGGGTAAATTTATTGTAATACTTGGACCATCTGGTTCAGGAAAAACAACTTTATTAAATACAATCTCAGGATTGGATAAGGCATCAGAGGGTGATGTCTTTGTTCTAGGTAATAATTTGTCTTTATTAAAAGACTCTCATTTAACAAAATTTCGTAGAGAAAATGTTGGTTTTATATTCCAACAATACAATCTGCTTTCAAACTTAACTGCAAAAGAAAATGCAGAAGTTGGAGAAAACTTAAGTAAATCAAAAGAAAATAAAATGTCAATTGAAGAAATCTTTAAAACTATTGGTATGGAAGAACAAATGAATAAATACCCACATCAAATGTCTGGTGGACAGCAACAAAGGGTTTCCATTGCTAGAGCATTAGCAAAAAACCCCGAAATTCTATTTGGTGATGAACCAACAGGTGCACTAGATGAAGAGATGGGTAGAAAAGTATTAGATATTCTTGTTGATGTAAAAGAAAAATATAATACAACTGTAATCATTGTTACACATAATCCAAATATTAGTGAAATTGGAGATACTGTAATACACGTAAGAAATGGTTTAATTGATGAAATTAAGCACAATAAATCTCCAAAAAGACCAGCTCAAATTGACTGATCATAGTTCAAAAACTCTAAACTACAAATGAATAATTTGTAGTTTTTTAATCTTAAAATGGGTTTAAAAAAAGTATATAATTATAATTGTTAAAGGTGGGGAAATTATGCCAATTTTTAGTTTTAAAGGTGTGGATGAAACTCACCTTAAAGAATATTTTAAAAAAATTGATGAATTAGCTTTAATTATAAATACTGATTCTAAAAAAATAGTTTTTTGAAATGACACTAGTACTTTAATTGGAAATGGTTATGCAAAAGATGCAATTCAAATAAATATTGATTGAATTGCAAGACCCCTAAAACAAGCTGAGGTTGTTAATCATATTCAAAAATTCTTTTCAAAAATATCAAAAAATATATATGTTATATTTAAAGAAATAAATAATTTATTATATATAAATGGAGAAAGTAAAAATTAATGAAAATTAGAAATATAGATATAAAAGGTAAAGTATTTTTGGGTCCAATGGCAGGAACTACAAATGCAGCTTTCAGAATTATTTGTAAAGAAAAAGGAGCCTCTTTAGTATATGCTGAGATGGTTAGTACAGAAGGTTTAGTTCATAATAATCAAAAAACTAAAACTATGATTGAGGTTTCTGAATTGGAACATCCAATCACTTTACAAATTTTTGGATTTGATATTGAGTCATTTGTTGAAGGTGCAAAAATTGTTGAAGAATTTTCTGAGTGTGATGTTATAGATATAAATATGGGTTGTCCTGCACCAAAAGTTGCATTAAGAAGTCAAGCAGGAGCAAATTTATTAAAATATCCAGAAAGAGTAGGAGAAGTAATTAAGGCAGTTGTTGAAAATACTTCTAAACCAGTTACTGTAAAAATGAGAATTGGTTGAGATGATGAAAACAGAAATGTTGTTGAACTTGCAAAAATAGCTGAGAAAAATGGAGCTAGTGCTATAGCTGTGCATGGAAGAACAAGAAATCAATTTTATAATGGTAAAGCGGATTGAAGCTGGATTAGAAAAGTAAAAGAGGCAGTTAAAATTCCTGTAATTGGGAATGGCGATGTTTTTGATGGTCCTTCAGCAAAGGCGATGATTGAAGAAACAGGTTGTGATGGAATTATGATTGCAAGAGCAGCACAAGGTAATCCGTGAGTTTTTAGAGAAATACAACATTATCTTGATACAGGTGAATTTTTAGAGGGACCAAGTTATCAAGAATGAAAAGCAACAGTGACAAGGCATGCAAATATTTTAATTGAAATGCGTGGAGAAGAATTTGCAATTAGAGAAATGAGAAAACAACTTCTTTGATATTTAGGAACATTAGGTTCAGATAATAAAATAAAAGAAATGAAAAAAATGGCAACGACTATAGAATCATTAGAAGATATGAAAAAAATATTTAAATTTTATGAAGATGGAAAATTAGGAGAATATGAAAATGAGTAATAATTTTGAAAGAAATTTCTCAGAACAAGAAAATATTAGAAGAGAAAAATTAAAAAAACTTATTAATGATAAGAGAGATCCATTTATTGAGAATGAGTTTAATAAAAGTCATTCTATAAATGAACTAAAAGAAAAATTCTCTTCATTTTCAAAAGAGGAATTACAAGAAAAAACAAATATTAAAATATCTACAGCAGGAAGAATAAGACTATTTAGAGAAGCTGGTAAAAAGGCAATTTTTGGAAATATTCAAGATCAAGATAATGCAATGCAAATTTATGTAAGACAAGATGAAATTGGGGAAAAAGAGTTTGAGTATTTTAGGGATTTAGATCTTGGTGATATAATTGGAATTGAAGGCATTATGATGAAAACAGATCATGGTGAATTAACTATAAGAGTTAAAAATGCTAAATTATTATCTAAAGCTTTAAAGCCTTTACCAGATAAGCATTTAGGTATTGCAGATATTGAAGAAAAATATCGAAGAAGATATGTTGATTTAATTGTTAATCCTGAATCAAAGCAAGTCTTTATTGACAGAACAAAAATTATAAGAACTATTCAATCAATTTTGGATTCTAAAGGTTATATGGAAGTTGAAACTCCAATTTTACAATCTGTAAAGGGAGGAGCAAGTGCAAAACCTTTTGTGACTCATTATAATGCATTAGATAGTGAATTCTTTTTAAGAATTGCAACTGAATTACACTTAAAGAGATGTATTGTTGGTGGATTTGATGGTGTATATGAAATAGGAAGAATTTTTAGAAATGAAGGTATAAGCACACGACATAATCCTGAATTTACTTCTGTTGAACTTTATGTGGCTTACAAAAATATGAATTTTCTAATGACATTATGTGAGGAACTATTTAAAGAATGTTCAATTGCAGTTAGAGGAACTGCAAAAATTAATTATTCTGGACATGATTTAAACTTGGAGAAGCCTTTTAAAAGATGACATATGGTTGATGCAATTAAAGAAGTATGTGGTGTAGATTTTTGAAAAAAAATGACTTTTAAAGAAGCATGTACAATTGCAAAAAAACATAATATCAAAGTAGATAAACATCATTTTTCAGTAGGTCATATTATTAATTTATTTTTTGAAGAGTTTGTAGAAGAAAAAATAATTGAACCTACTTTCATTTGAGGACATCCAAAAGAAATATCTCCTCTTTCAAAATTAAATGCAAAGGATTCTAGGTTTACTGATAGATTTGAATTATTTATTATTAATAGAGAATATGCAAATGCATTTGCTGAGTTAAATAATCCAATTGATCAATATGAGAGATTTATTGATCAAATAAAAGAAGCTGATGCAGGAAATGATGAAGCAAATGATATGGATATTGATTTCATAGAGGCTTTAGAATATGGAATGCCTCCAACAGCTGGAATTGGAATTGGAATTGATAGGTTAGTTATGTTATTAACAAATTCTGATTCAATAAAAGATGTTTTACTTTTCCCTCAAATGAAGCCAAGGGGTATCTAATGAAATATGGTATTGCTTTAGGTTATGTATCTAAATTAAATTTTAAAGATACAATAGAGGGAATAGAATTTATTAAAGAAAATATTTTCTCTTCTTTAAAAGGTAAATTTAATTTATTAAATATGTCTAGTGGTTTAATTACAAATAAATCGGTATGACTAAATGATGATTTTCAACAAACAAAGAGGCCAATTGATTTTGATACTGTAAGTCAAAATGAATATGGTGAAGTAATACAAGCAAATAATAAATGAAGAAGATATTTTTTAAGAAATCTAGAAAATGATGATAAAACTATAAGTGGAATAATAACTAATTTTACTACAGTTAACAGAGATGTTAATTTAGATAACACAAATTCTTTGATATATGAAGAAATTGGTTTAGAAATTCTTGTTGATGAGGTTGATATGGAATTTTTAAATAATAAATTGATAGATATTTATAAAATTTTGTGTCTTATTGATTTAAAGATAAGTGAAAAGTTTCAAAATTTAAATAGCTTTCACTACTCAAAAACTTTAACATTTATAACTTATGAAAAACTTAGAGAATTATATCCGTTATTAACTTTTACTGAGAGATTAAATAAGTTTGGTAAAGATAATGGTAGTTTTGTAATTCAAAATTATGCAGATAAAATTTTTAATCAAAAAAATATTAGTCAGTTTTCTGAAGATGTTTTTAATTTAAAAACCTATTCTAAGCTTTATATTTATAATGGGGAATGTGAAAAATCTATCTCAGTTTCTTACGCAGGATTTCAAGTTGATAGAAAAACCTTAAAAGAACAAAATTTAATACTAAAAGAAAATAGTAAAATTAATAACGATTATAATCACTTAATTAAATCAAATGAGCTACCATTAACTTTATCTGCTGGTGTTTTAATAAATAGAGTTGTTATGACAATTCTTGAAAAGCAACATATTGGAGAAGTTCATTCTTCAATATGAGGCAAGGAATTTATGGAATATTGTAAAATAAATAATATTAATATTTTTTAATCACAACAATGTTGTGATTTTATTTATAATTAGATTGGTGATAAAAAATGATATCTTTAATTATTGTTGCAAATGGGTCAAGTGAAAGATTCGGACAAAATAAAATGTTAGTGAAAATTGGAAATGAGTTATTGATAAATAAAACAATAAATAGTTTTTATAATATTAAAGAAATTAAAGAGATTATTTTAGTATCAAATAAGGACGTTTTTAATTTAATTAAGGATGAGAAAATTATTTTAGTTGAAGGTGGAGAAACAAGAGCTGAATCTGTCAAAAAAGGTTTAGAATTAAGCAAAGAAAATTATGTATTAATTCATGATGGAGCAAGACCTTTTGTGACTAAAAAACTTATTCAATCAATTATAGAAAATTTAAAAAATTATGATTGCGTTGTTCCAACATTAAAAGTTATAAATTGCTTAAAGCTCATTAAAAATAATAAAATAAAAACTGTTAATAGAGATTTTTATATTCAAACTCAAACACCTCAGGGTTTTAAGGCTGAAATAATAAAAAAGGCTTATGCTAAAAAAAATTATAGAAATTTTGATGATTGTCAATTAATTGAAAGACAAAGTAATAAAGTTAAATTTATTGATGGTGAAGAAAGTAATATAAAAATTACTTTTAGAAAAGACTTATAAGGTTCCTTATAAATTCAATCTATATTGAATAAACATTAGTTTTTACTATATAATAAATAAGCGAGTTAATTTTTATTAACTCCTTGCCTTTAATTAGGCCAAAAGACCACAAGGAGATAGAATATGATTAGAAAATACGAAATAATGTATATCATTGATCAAGATGTAACAGATATTAAAGCTGTACAAAAAAAATTACATGACATACTTACTAATAATGGCGGAAAAATTTTAGAATCAGAAGACTGAGGTTTAAAAGATTTTGCATATGTGATTAAGAAAAAGAAAAAAGGTTATTATACTGTTGTAATAGCTGAAACAGATTCTGCAAATATTAATGAATTTGAACGTGTGTCAAGAATTGATAAAAGTGTTGTTAGATATCAAGTGATTAATACTGAAAATGAAAAAAGATATATTCAATCAACAAAATTATCAAAAACTGATATGTCTAAATTTAAAGAAGAGAAAAAACCTTCAAGAGGATTCGATAGAAGAATGCCAAGAAGAGATGAAAATAGTAATTCACAAGAATTTAGTGAAATAAAAGTTAATAGAGAAGTAAAAGAAGTAAAAGAAGTAAAAGAAGTAAAAGAAGTAAAAGAAGTAAAAGAAGTAAAACCAAAGGTTGCAGTTAAAACTGAGGATAAAGAAGTAAAAGTAACAAAAGATAAAAAAGAAGTTGCTTAATATATTTGAAGGAGAATTTAAATGAATTCAATAAATTTAATTGGAAGAATAACAAAGGACCCTGAACTTAGAAGTTCATCAAATGGTAAATCTTTTGTTGCGTTCACATTGGCTGTTAATGAATTTTCTGGTGGTAATCAATTTACACAATTTGTACCATGTTTTGCATGAGAAAAAACAGCAGAAAATCTTGCAAAGTTTGTAAAAAAGGGAGCTCAGATTTCTGTTGAAGGTTCTATTAATGTTAGACAAGAAAATAATAATGGCCAATTTTCGCAAATAGTTACTGTGAGAGCTAATAGAATAGAATTTTTGAGTGGTACTGGAACTGCAAGTAATAACCAATCTGGATCAAATAATTCATTTGAATCAAACCAATCAAAATCATCTACCCAACAAACATCAAATAATTTTGATTTTGATCTAATAGATGATTCAAAGTCATCAAATGATGATTCAATTTTATGAGAAGACTAAAAGAGGAGAATAAAAAATGAAAAAATTTGTAAGAAGAAAAAAAGTTAATTTCTTTGCAAAAAACAATATCGATTATATTGACTATAAAGATGTAGATCTTTTAAAAAAATTTATATCAGGTAATGGGCAAATACTGCCCAAAAGAGTAACAGGAACATCACCTAAACATCAAAGAATGTTAGCTATTGCAATAAAAAGAGCAAGAGGAATGGGATTATTACCTTTTGTTGTTCAATAATAATTTTTCAAACACCAACAAGGTGTTTTTTATTTGTTATAATTATTAAGGTGAAAAAAATGAAAGTAATTCTATTAAGTGATGTAAAAAACTATGGTAAAAAAGATGATGTTGTAAATGTATCTGATGGATATGCAACAAATTTTTTAATTCCAAAGGGTTTAGCAATTGTTGCATCAAAGGGTGATTTAAGTCACTTAAATGTTAGAAAAGTAAAAGAAGAAAAAATTAAAGAGGAGAAGGAAATTGAAATAAATAATTTAAAGTTAAAGATTGAAGATATTCAATTGAATTTTAAAATAAAAACAAAAGATGGAAAACCATTTGGTTCAATTTCACTTTCTCAAATTACAGATAGAATTAAAAAGGAATTTCTTATTGATTTAGATAAAAGAAAATTTGAGAAGCATGAAAATATTAATAAACTTGGTTTATTTTATTTAAAAATTAAGCTTGATTTTAAAATTATTGCCACTCTAAAAGTCTTTATAGAGGGCACAGAATAATGAAAGAAAATATGAATATTAGTATTGAAAGTGTTTTAATTGACTCAGAAAAAGCAGTTTTAGCAATAGCAATGCATTCACCAAAAGCAAGTTTTGATATTTTAACTCAGTTAAATTCAGAAGATTTTAGTTTAGAAAAACATCAAATTATTTTTGAAGCAATAAATACAGTTTCAATTAATAGTCAAAATATAACTATTACAAAACTAGCTGAGTATTTAGAAGATAAAAAGTCACTTGAAAAAGTCGGAGGAGTATCATATTTGTCTGATGTATCTGGTTACTTTTATACAGATGAGGGTTTTGAAGATTATGTAGAAATAGTTTTTAAAAATTCAATTGGAAGACAACTAGATAGAGCTTTAATACACATTAAGCAATTAAGAGATAGTAAATCACCTATTGATGAAGTTTTTGTTATTGCTCAACAAAAAATTCTTAATATAAAAACAGATGTTAAAAAAGATGATGCAACCGAAGTTAAGGAAACTGTAGTTGACGTTATTAAAAAAATTGAAGCTTTAGAAAAAAATGGAGGTTTAGTAAATGGGGTCCCATCAGGGTTTTCTGATTTGGATCAAATTACTAATGGATGACAAAAAGGAGATTTTATAATTTTAGCTGCTCGTCCATCAATGGGTAAAACAGCATTTGCTCTTAACTTGGCAGTGAATGCAGCAGAAAGACAAAAGGGTGTAGCATTTTTTTCTTTGGAAATGCCAAAAGAACAATTAGTTCAACGTATATTAAGTTCAATTTCAGGTATAGAATCTAGTTCACTAAGAAATGCTCAAGGGTTAACAACAGAAAAATGGTCTAGAATTACAGCTAGCGGTGAGCAAATAAAAAATATGAATATTGTTATTGATGATACTCCGGGAATTACTGTTTTACAATTGCAATCAAAACTTAGAAAAATGAAAAGAGATTTTGGAGTAGAAATTTGTTTTATTGATTATCTACAATTGATTTCTTCAATGTCAAATAAGTTTGATAGTAGACAAAATGAAGTGGCAACTATATCTAGACATTTGAAAAAAATAGCTAGGGAATTAAATATGCCAATAATTTGTTTATCACAATTATCTCGTAGTGTTGAAAAGAGAGAAGAGAAAACACCATTAATGTCTGATTTAAGGGATAGTGGAGCTATTGAACAAGATGCAGATATAATTATGTTTTTATATAGAGATGCATATTATAAAACAAAAGAATATAATCTTGCTTCTGAAGACCCAACTGATGAAACAGATGTAATAATATCAAAGCATCGTAATGGAGCTACAGGAGTTATTAAAGTAAATTTCCTTAGAAGTTATGGTAAATTTATTGATCAGTCTAAAAATTCCTAATGCTTTTTTCCTTCAAATAAGGTAAAATAGAGTAAAGATTTTTTTAAAAGAGGTTTAAATTATGAAAAAGTTATTATCGGTTTTAGGTTCATTACTAGTTGTTGCTCCAAGTATATCAGCTGTTGTATCTTGTGGTATTGAAACAAATCCAATAAAAATTACAATTGATGAAAAGGAAGAATTTAAAATTGCTAATAATAAAGTTAACTTTCAAAAACTTTTTGGTAGTGCAGCAACTTTACCCGTTTTAGCTAATTTAATTTTGGAGTCTTTAACTTTTAGTGAAACTAAATATCCAAACATTAAAAAAAGAGAAGAGCAAAAAAAAGTTCTGGGTGAAAAAGGATTAGGTATGGCGTTAGAGAATCTTTTTATCGATGGTGAAAAAGAATATATTGAATTTATTGATAATACAAAAGATGAAGATTCTCAATCAGCGTTTAAAAAAGATTATGAAGCTCCAAAAAATTCAAACTTTATTGAAATTAATTATAATTTAGGTGTTACTAAATCTGAATTAAGTGAAAATGAAAAGTGAACTGCATCAAATGCTTCAGTATATGAAGCATCGAATGCTTTAACAATGAATACAAAAATAGAATATAAAGATGGTAAGGTTCAAAAAATTAAAGAAAATCAAGATGGAAATAAAAAGAATCTTAAAGATTATATTGAACTTAAATGAGAAGATAGTCACCATAAAAAATATTTTGAAGAAGATAGTTTTAGTAGTTACAAAGATAAGAAAATTTATAATATGACTGATGAAAATGCAAATGAACTTTACACAAAGATTAAAGAGTCTGGAAGTGAAGAAATGAAAAAGGCTTTAGGTGTAAACAGTTTGACTCAAGCACAATTTAAAACATTACATACACAATTAAATAAAGTTGATGAAAAATTTAGAAATGGTATATTAATGCCTGGAAAATTTGATAACAACTTTGTTCAAAGTGATGCAAAATTTATTGAGTATAGTGGTGGTAGTGTAGAAGCAAGACATGACATATCAAATGGAGTTACTTTTTATACTGCAAATGATGGAAAAACAATGCAAGCACAAGTTGTTGGTTCAAAGGAAAATGACAAAAGAACTTTTATTTATGGAAAATCAGATAATGATCAAAAATTAAGTATTGATTTTTTATTTAATGTTCCTGGGGATAAAAAAGATTCTGAAAGTAGAAATTATAAATTAAAACTTACTTTAGATAATTTGATTGTGGGTTATCAATTAAATGGAATAGTATTAGAAAAAGGTTTTGATAACGAAAATAAAGAAAGAACAGATGAAGTTATATATTGATATGAACCAAGCATTTATCAGTTTACTGAAGAAGAAATTTTTAGAGCTGGAAATGATGATATATTTAAAGATTTACAAAAGGCAAAGTTAGAAATAGAAACTATTTAATAATAAAAAATGAGAAGGGTTAGGGTCACTATGAATTATTATGTAAAATTTGAAAATGATTTTTTTAATATAGTTGACGGAAGAACAAATCAAATAGTGGCATCTTTTATTGGTGAATTGGAAGCAAATAAATTTATACAATCTCTTATTAAAACTACTAATAGAGCTATTTCAAACTGACAAAAACCTCAAAGAAATAATTTTTTATATGATAATAATTTTAGTAGTAAAAAAATTGGCATACATGAAGATCCATTTCAATTAAAATTAGGACAATCAGCTCCTTATGGTGTTTCTAATAAATATTTAAATGAAAATAGAGGTTCAAATACTCAACCAGTTAACAACGTACAAAATGGGATTCCTCAACAAAATTGTGAAAAGAGTCAAGTTCCAAGTATTGTGCAAAACTTTATTCAATCGCCATATCCAAATATGCAACAACCAAACTTTTATAATCAAAATATGCAACAACCACCTTATGGATATCCAAATATGCAACAACCTTCATATCCTACATACAATGGACCAACACAAAATTTTGGAATTATGAATGGCCAAAGTAGTGTACCCTTTATACCATTTCAAAATAGTGGTTATGTTGCTGATTCTTCAAACTTTAATAATCAAATGTATAATCAAAATAATAATGAGATTAATAAACTAAATAATGAGGATTCTAACTCTAAAATATTATCAGGTCAGATAAATAATCTTTCTGATCAATTATTAAATTTAAGCGGTCAGGTAAATAGTATTTCTGATAAATTAAGAAATGATGAAAATAATAATATTGAAAATAATAGAGAATCTGAAATTAATAACATATATTTTGAAGAACCTAATGAAAAAATTAATAACTTCTTAAATGTCAATGAACAAAGTAAGAATGAAGGTATTGGAAATTATAAGCATAATTTATTTAGTAATAAAAAGTTTGAGGACAGATATAAGCAAGAGAAGATAAATCAATTTGAAGATAGATATGAACAAACAAATATAAAGGAATTTGAAAATAAATCTGAACTAGAACAAAATAATGAAGAAGATTTTAAAATTGGATTTAATGATAATACTATTTCAATTGATTCAAGTTTATTTGAAGAGGATAAATTAGGAGCTATTATTCAAGAAAATAAAGTTTTTATTAATAATACTGATGATGATAGCTTAGGGGAAATTTCTGCCTATAAAGACTTAACAGGTTTTAATAATTTTAAAAATAATAATGAAAGTATAATTGAGCAAGAAAATATTAATTTAGAAGATGACTTAAAAATAGTTAATCAGGATTTTATCGATAAGCAAAATAAAAAAGCTAAAATTAATGGCCTTGATGATTTACCTGAAGTTAATGCAGATTTTGAAGAAACCCCAACTCTATATTTAAGTGAAGTAGCTAGTGAATTAATTAAAGAACATCAAGAACAAAAAGAGGGAAGAGAAATAATTGATCAAATTCCTGAAGAAAAAAAAATATTTGGCCTTGATGATTTACCAGATACAATTAAAAATATTACTATTGGGGATGATGAGTCTGATGAATTTGAAAAAAAAGCAATATCAGAAATATACCAAAAGAATTTAATTCCTGAAAATAATATATTGAAAAAAAGAGATCCAAATGTAATAGATTTAGGTCCTGTTAATGAAGATGACGAAATATTTTCAACTCCAAGAAGAGATGCAGAATTAGAAGATCTAGATAATGTTTCTCTTTCTAAAAAAGAAAAAAAAGAACTAAGAAGAATCAAAAGAAGAGAAGAAAACTCTAGAAAAAAATATGAAAAGCTACTTAAATAATGAATATATTAAAAGAATTACCAAAAGAGTGAATGGATTTATTTTCAGCTAAAGATATTATTAAAGACATTGAAAGTATTTTTAATAATATTGAAAGTTTTGAAAATATATATCCTGAAAAAGATGATATTTTTAGAGTGTTTAAATTAATTAAGCCAAAAGATATTAAAGTCATTATTATAGGACAAGATCCTTATCATGGCAAAAAACAAGCAAATGGAATAGCTTTTAGTGTGTCTAATAATGTTAGAACTCCACCAAGTTTAAAAAATATTTTTAAAGAATTAAAAAGTGATTTAGGTATTGATCACTTTCAAAATAATGACTTATCAAATTGAGTTAAACAGGGTGTTTTTTTAATTAATTCTTCTCTTACGGTTGAAAAAGGCATACCAAATTCTCATAAAGATTTAGGATGAAATAAAGTAATTTTAAAAATTTTAAATGAGATTAATAATCTTAATGAAAATATTATTTATTGTTTATGGGGAAATTTTGCAAAAAAACTATATAATAGTCTTGTATGTAAAAATGAGAAGAAAATTATTTTTTCTGCTCATCCCTCACCATTTAGTTTTAAAAGAGGATTTGAAAATAGTAAACCATTTTCAAAAATAAACTTAATGTTGAAAAATAATAATGAAGAAAAAATTTATTGAGAAGATTAAGGAGCAATAATATGAATAACATTAGTAAATGGTTATTAGAGGGAAATAATATGGCCTATGCGATGTCTGCATTTATAGGTTTCTTTATTGCTGTTTATTTCTTTTATAATGCAATATCATATTGAGTTCTTAAAGAAAGATATCATGGTATCAGATTTACTACAAAAAACATTGCTTATATAACAATGTTTACAGCCATAAATGTAAGTGTTACTGTTGTTATTTCATTAACACTGCCAATAACTGTATTTCCACCAATTAGAATTGCCTTTGAAGGTGTTATGGTAAAAATAACTGGTTTTATTTTTGGACCAATTATTGGAGTTTTAGTAGCACTTATAACAGAAGTCTTAGTAATGATTTTTGTTCCATCATTTATACATCCTGCATTTATAATTGTAATAATCTGTTATGGTTTTATTGCAGGTATTGGATCAAGTTTTTTAAGATTAGGTAAAGGATATAATTGAGTACCAGTAGCTTTAATTAATTTATTTTTAATATTGTTTGCAATTTTTATTGTATATGTAATTAGTGCATATCCTGAGGGTGAATCAATAAAAATTTTAAGTTTTGAAGTGTCTAAGGAAGTTTATAAGTGAATTTTTTTAGGCTCAATAATTGTTTGTCTTGGTTTATTTTGAGTTATTTATTTTATTCTTCTCATTCGAGGACAAAGGAAGACATTACATGTACTACTCCCAATAATACTTTTTGCAACGGCTTCAGAATATCTAGTAACAGCTGTTATTTCGGCTTGGGGAGATGCTGGTTTTTTAGGAATACCATCAGAAGGTGGATATACAGCTATGTTTATTGGAAGACTTATTCAAGCACCATTAAAAATAATATTTAATTCAGCAGCTTTATATTTAACCTATAAAGCTGTAGCTCCGTTAATTAAGAGAGATAGATAATGTAACCTAGAGGTAAAAATAAATGAAATTATATGATTCTTTAAAAAGAGAATTTATTGAAATTAATGTGCCCAAATTCTGTATTTATACTTGTGGACCAACAGTTTACGACTATATTCATATTGGTAATGCAAGACCATTAATTCTAACTGATATTATTGTCAGATACTTGGAATATAAGGAAATAAAATATAAGTACCTTTTAAATATCACAGATATTGATGACAAAATAATTCAAAAGGCAGCTGAGCAAAATATTACAGAAGAAGATCACGCTCAAATATATGCAGATGCTTTTTTTAATGACCTTAAAAACCTAAATATAAAAAGTCCTACTTTAATAACACCAATTTCTTCAAAAATAAGTGAAATCCTGATTTTTATTGATGATTTAATAAAAAAAGGCTTTGCTTATGAAAAAAAAGGAAATGTTTATTTTGATATTGGTCAATGAAAAAGTGAGTATGGACTGTTATCAAATCAAAATATTAATAATCTAAATATGGGTGAAAGAATTGAAATAGATGAGAATAAAAAAAATCCTCAAGACTTTATTCTTTGAAAAAAGACTAAAACTGGTAAAAAGTGATTATCTAAATGAGGTTTTGGAAGACCTGGATGACATACTGAATGTGCACTTTTAATAGATGATTTTTTTAAAGAGACAATTGACATTCATGTTGGAGGAATAGATTTAAAATTCCCCCATCATGAAAACGAAAGAATTCAATATATGGCAAAAAACTCAAAAGAGTTATCTAATATTTGACTACACAATGGTCACTTGTCAATTGATAATATTAAGATGTCTAAATCTCTAAAAAATACAATTCTTGTAAAGGATTATTTAGAGGAAAATGGAGTTAATTCCTTAAGATATATATTTTTGAACTCAAATTATACACAACCTTTAAATATCAATCAAGATTTAATTAACCAATCAATTGATTGAGTTACAAAAGTTGAATCTTTATTAAAAACAGTTAATTGAGGTACGACAATTGGAGAGGTAGTATTAATAAATGAAACTCCAATTGATGAGGACTTTAACTCATATAAATATATTACAAATTTTGAGTCTTTATTAAATGATGACTTAAACACACCTATGATAATCTCTCTTATTGATGAAATGTGTAAGAATATTAATATTCAAATTAAAAATAAGAGAGTTGATTTAACTTATAAAAAATTATTAAAAATAATAAATATCTTGGGATTTAATTTTAATATTAAAAAATTAGATAAAAAAGACATTGAGAAAATAAAAGAGTGAAAATTATTAATATCTCAGAAAAAGTTTGACAAAGCAGATAAATTGAGAGAAACTCTTAAACAGGGGAATATCATTTAATGAAAAGCTATATTTATGGAAAAAATGCAGTTGAAAATACAATAAGAAACTTTTTAATTGAAATTAAGCAAGTTTTTATTTTAAAAGGAAACTCATTTAATCCTGAGATCTTTAGTATCATAAAACAAAATAATTTGGAATGACATTCTTTGGAAAGGCAAGAGTTTAACTCACTAATAAAAGAGGGAGTCAATCATCAAGGATTAATTGCACAAGTAAGAGACTTCAATTATCTTGAATTAAAGGATTTCTATAATAATTCAAAATTAAAACAAAAAGTTTTAATTTTAGACAAAATACAAGATCCACAGAATTTTGGATCAATAATTAGAACAGCTAGTCTTTTTGGAGTTGATGGAATTATTATACAAGAATCCAATCAAGTTCAAGTTACATCAGCAGTTATGAAAGCGTCTGCAGGAACAATTTACAATGTACCGATCATCAAAGTTAGTAATCTTAAGTCTGCAATAAGCAGTCTAAAAGACAGGGGATTTTGGATATATAGTTCTCATTTAAGTGAGAATAGTAAATCCATTGGGGAAATTGATTTTGATAATAAGTCAGTAGTAATTATGGGGAATGAGGGAAATGGAATTGGAAGTAAAATTATAGAAATGTCTGATTTTACTTTTAAAATTGAAACTAATAACGTGATTGACTCGTTAAATGTTTCTGTTGCAGCAGGAATAATCCTTTTTGAATTATCTAAAAAATAGATTTTGAAAGGAAAAACAAATGCCAAATCAATATGGCGCGGTAGACGCAATTAAGGAAAGTATAAGAATAGAATTTGGAAATGATATTTCTGAAAAAGAATTAGTACATTTTCAAAAATTCGTAATAAAAATTATCAATACAGAACATATTAAGTTAGGTTATCTCCAATTGGATAAAGATGATTTTACATCTCATGTTTTTTTTGCTCTTAAAGAGATTAAAAACAAATTTGATATAAATAGAAAAGTGCCTTTATTAGCTTATGCAAATTTTATAATAAAAAGACGTATCTTAGATTATGCAAAGTATCTTAAAAGAGATAAAAGAAAAATAACTCTATTGATAATAAACTCATTTAGAAGTGGACTTACAGAAGAAGGTCAAACTTTTATAGATAGAGATATAGATAGATTCTCTTTACAAAAATATAATGATGAGCAAAAAAATCTTTATATAAGAGAAACTTTAAAAAATTTTATTAAGTATGAGTGTGCAACAACAGAGGCAAATATGGCAAAAATGCTGTATAAAGGATATAGCCAAAAAGAGATTATTGAGAAATTAAAGATTAAAAGAAAAGATTTTTTAGAGTTTAAAGAAAAACTAAAAAGTCTTTTTAAGGGTTTTATTAAAGATACTTCTAATATATAATATGTAGGAAAAGAAGAGAGTGTTTTCATGCCACAATCAAAAAAAAAGGTTATACTAGTTTGTAGTGAATGTCTTTCAAGAAATTATACTATTCAAAAAAGTACTATTTCTCAGAGAGAAAGATTACAAATTAAAAAACATTGTATTACTTGTAATGCACATGTTTTACATAAGGAGACAAGATAAAAATGTCTGATAAAAATAATTCTAAAGAGCAAAAAGCTCAGGAAAAATTGAAAAAAATTCAGGACAAAAAAACTCAAAAGGATAGTAAAAAAACTCAAAAAAAACAAAAAAAAGAGGAATTTACTAAATTATTTAATGAGTTTGAAGGGCATGATGGAACACAAGAAGGAAAAATCAAAGCAGCTAAAAAAAGAAAAGTAAAAAAGGAAAAAGAAAAAATAAATTATAAATTAGCTATAAAAGAAGCTCCTATTAAATTTTTGAAGGAAGTAAATAAAATTCAATGATCTTCAAGAAAAAATTTGGGAACTAAGTTTCTATGAGTTATAATATTTATTGCAATATTTGGAGTATTCTTTTTCTTTGTTGACTGAGGTTTTCAAAGCTTATTTGAACTTATTAAAATTATCTAAAAGGAGATTATCATGGAACAACGCTTATTTGAATTAGAAGATGAATTATCATCATATAAAGGACAATGATTTGTAATTAATTGTAATAGTGGACACGAAGATCGTGTTAGAACTGACTTACTTCAAAAAATTGAAACATCAGGATTAGAGGATAGAATATTCGATATTAGAATTTCAAAAGGACCTGTTGTAGGAAAAAATAATAAAATTAATGAAAAAAATAAATTTCCAGGATATCTGTTCATAAATATGAATATGACTGATGAAACTTGATTTATTGTAAGAAATACTCCAGGAGTAACGGGTTTCATTGGTTCATCAGGTAAAGGTGCAAAACCTTTACCATTAACAGTTGAAGAAGTTTCAAGAATGTTAGAACAAAATAGTCAACAAGATAAAAGTGAAAAAACATCAAAAGGTAATGCAAATCAACCTAAAAAGGAAAAAGTGTTGTTTACTGCGAAATTCAATATAAAGGAAGTTGTTAGAGTAAAAGACGGTCCTTTTGCAGGTACCGAAGGACAAGTAATGGAGATGGATTTCGAAAAAGGAATTGCCGTTGTTAATATTGAATTGTTTGGAAGAATTACACAAACAGAATTTGAATTTTCAAATTTAGAAAAAGCATATATTGATTAATTTGAACTTTGTTTATACAAAGTTCTTTTATTTTCTTGTATTATTATTTTATGAGGTAAAAATATATGAAAATAATAGAATTTGAAATAATTTTAAGGGATGGCAGAAAAATGCAAGCTCAAATGTTTCCTGATTTAGCACCACTTACAGTTAAAAATTTTGTAAGTTTAATTCAAGATAAATACTTCAATGGTCTAGTTTTTCACAGAGTTATAAAAGATTTTATGATTCAAGGTGGAGGAATGGATATTGAAATGAATGAGAAGGGTGGTTTAAAACCAATTAAGGGAGAGTTCTCAATTAATGGATGAAATAAGAATACAACTTCTTTAAGGCACACTCCTGGAGTTTTATCAATGGCAAGAACAAATGATATGAATAGTGCAAATAGTCAATTTTTTATTGTAACAGGAGATGCAAGTTTTCTAGATGGACAATATGCATCGTTTGGAAAGTTATCTAATGAAGAAAGTTTGAAAGTTGCATTGGAAATTAGTAATAGTGAAACAACAACACATGGCTTCCATGAAGATGTACCACTAGAACAAATTGTTATAGAAACCATAAATCTTATTTAATAAAAAGAGATTTATTTTACTTTTAAATTATGTTATTATTAATTATGGCAGATTTTAATTGTGGAAGTAAGATAAGCAAATGCATATCATTACGTTAGGACCACAGCGAAAACAGGAGGTGTTGTTCGTGGCAAAAAGAATCACACGTATAGCAAAATTAGAATTTATGGCAATGCAAGCAAAACCAGGTGCAGAATTAGCTTCACTTGGAATTAACATGCCTCAATTCACACAACAATTTAATGATGCCACTAAAGATAGAGCTGGAGAAGTAGTACCTGTAGTTATTACAGCTTATGATGATAAATCTTTTGATTTCATTTTAAAAACTACTCCAGCAGCATTTATGTTAAAAAAGGCTGCAGGAATTGCTAAAGGATCATCAAAATCAGGAACTGAAACTGTTGCAACTATTACAGCAGAAGATGTTAAAAAAATTGCTGAGTATAAGATGGTGGATTTAAATGCAAATACAATTGATGCAGCAATGAGAATTATTGAAGGTTCAGCAAGAAACATGGGTATTAAAGTTACTGGAATGCCAGAAAAAGAAGGTAAGTAATAATGGCAAAATTAAGTAAAAAATTAAAAGCTGTTAACCAAAAAGTTGATAAAACTAAACTATACCCAATTGTAGAAGCTATTAAATTAGTAAAAGAAACTTCAGTTACTAAATTTGACTCAACTGTGGAAATTGCATTTAACTTAAATGTAGATCCAAGACATGCAGACCAACAAATAAGAGGGGCTATTGTAATGCCTGGTGGAACTGGTAAAACTCAAAAAGTTTTAGTTCTAACAAAAACAAAGATTAAAGAAGCTGAAGATGCAAAGGCAGATTTTGTAGGAGCAGAAGATTTAATTCAAAAAATTGCAAAAGAAAATTGATTTGATTTTGATATTATTGTTGCAACACCAGAAATGATGGCTGAATTAGGTAAAATCGGTAAAATCTTAGGACCAAAAGGATTAATGCCTAACCCTAAAACAGGAACAGTAACAATGGATATTGCAAAGGCACTAGATGAAATTAAAAAAGGTAAAGTTGAATATAGAACTGATAAAGAAGGAAATGTTCACTCAATATTAGGAAAAGTTTCATTTAATGAAGATAATTTAATGAAAAACTATACAGCTATTTTAGATGTAATAAAAAAAGCAAAACCAGCAGTTGTAAAGGGAACATATATTAAAAATATATCTATTTCAACAACTATGGGACCTGGAATTAAAGTGCTTATTGAAAGTTAGTAAAATCTCACATTTGTGAGATTTTTATTTTTTTATTTTATAATAATTAAGAAAGGAATATAAAACTATGAAATGATGATTTTCAGATTATGATGGAACAATTAATTTAACACACAATGATTATATTGACCCAAGAGATTTAGAGTTTATTAAAAATTGAATTAAGGAGGGAAATAAATTTGCAATAGCTACAGGAAGAATGGAACATGAAATTCAACCGGTACTAGAAAAAGCCAAAATACCATATGATTATATGATTTGCAATAATGGTGCTGTTATATATGAACATGGTAAAGGAGTAATTGCAAATGCATCAATTCCAAAGGAATCAAGAAAAGAAATAATAGATATTTTTAATAGTCTAAAGGAAAAATATATTTTAGGATATTGTTTAAAAGATAAAAGAATGAGTTATTCAAAGGTTGATCAACCTGAGGTTTATGGTAATGCTTTTTTAAAAAAATATGCTTCAACACACAATAATTTTGAACAAGGGAATTATGATATTTTAAACTCAGAAGATTTAAACTTATTATATTTTTTCTTAGCAGAATCAGAAATAGAAGAAGTTAAAAAAATACTTGCAGGAAAAATAAAAGGATGTAAAGCAGTGAGAACTCATAAAAATGTTATTGAAATAATGAGAGAAGATGTTTCAAAAGCATATGGTATTAAAGTTATACAAGAACTTAATAATTTTTCGTCTGAAGAGGTTTATACCAGTGGGGATGGCGAAAATGATATTGAAATGCTAGAATTTACAAAAAACTCCTTTGCTATGAAAAATCACCAAAAGGGAGTAGATAAAGCTGCAAAACATATTATAAGCAATGTTTTTGAAATAAAAAACTTTTAAATAAAGTAGAATCTCTATTGCATTAAAGTAACTTTAATGAATTATAATTTTTAATAGGGAATAACCTAAATAGTAAGTCTTTTAGAAAGTTGGATAAAGATATGAATAGAATATATTTAAATGAACTTGCAAAAATTCTTAAAATAAAGGAATCAGCTTTGAGATATTATGACTCACAAGGTTTAATATCAAAGTTACAAAGAGATAAAAATAACTATCGCTTTATTCTTGAAGAAGACTTAGCATTTCCAAAAACAGTTATATGCTTAAAAAGGACAGGAATGTCATTGAAAGAAATTAAGAAATATTTGGATTTTATTGAAAAAGGAGATTCCTCTATTAAAGAAAGATATGAAATGATATTGAAGCAAGAAGATATTGTTTTAAATAAACTCAAAGATATTCAAGAGCAAATTGAATTTATTGAGTATAAAAAAAGTTTATATTTAAAAAAGTTAAATAAGTAAGAGAGGTAATAAATATTTTGAAAACAAGAAAATTAGGAAAGGATTTAGTAGTTTCTGAAATTGGTTTAGGTTGTATGGGACTTAGTTTTTCATTCCCTCCATTTCCAACAAAACAAGAAGCAGTGAATTTTATTAAAAAGGCATATGAAAAGGGAGTAACATTTTTTGATACTGCTGAAGTATATGGTCCTTTTGATAATGAAGAAATTTTAGGAGAAGCATTAGAATCAATTAGAGATAAAGTTGTTATTGCAACAAAATTTGGATTTAGCTTTAATGAAGATGGCACAAGAAAAGGTATAGATAGTAGTGAAAAAAATATAAGAAGAGCAATAGAAGGCTCTTTAAAAAGATTAAAGACAAGTTATATTGATCTATTTTATCAACACAGAGTTGATCCAAATACTCCAATAGAAGAAGTTGCAAAGGTTATGAAACAACTTCACAAAGAGGGAAAAATAAAATATTGAGGTTTGAGTGAAGCTTCTGCAAATACTATAAAAAAAGCTCATAAGATTTTTCCCGTAACAGCTTTACAAAGTGAATACTCATTATTTTGAAGAGACCCAGAAAAAGAAATAATACCGACACTTGAAGAATTAGGGATTGGTTTTGTACCTTTTTCTCCCCTTGGAAAAGGTTTCTTAACAGGAAATATTGATTTAAATACTAAATTAGAACCAGGAGATTTTAGATTATCAATACCAAGATTTCAAAATAAGGAATACTTAAAAGAAAATCTTAAGTTAGTAGAATTTGTAAAAGAAATAGCTAAAAGAAAAAAAACTACAGCTGCAGCTGTTGCAATTGGTTGAGTTTTAGCTCAAAAGGAATGATTTGTTCCAATTCCTGGCACAAAAAAAATTGAAAGATTAGATGAAAACTTAACAGGGGCTAATGTTAAATTTACTAAAGAAGAATTAAATGAAATTAAGGAAAGACTTGATAAAATTGAACTTATTGGTGAGAGATATAATGAAGCTGCAAATAAGGCAATTGATAGAACTTAAAAATATTTAAAACTAATTAAAAGTTGTTTAATAAGAAACAACTTTTTTTAATTGATTTATAATTTTTTTAGGAGAAAACTATGACAAGTATTAAACATAAATTAAAATTATTAATTTCAAAACATGAGATAGAAAGACAAATAACAAATTTAGCAAATGAATTAAATGAGGAATTTAAGGAAAATGAGATAAGCTTAATATTTATTCTTAATGGCTCTGTTTTCTTTTTTGCAGATTTAGCAAGAAAGTTGAATATGCCAATTAAAATAGATACTATTTCTGTATCAAGTTATTTAGGTACTCATTCAACAAGAGAAGTGAAGTTTTATAAAAAAATAACAAAACCAATTGTTGAAAATAAACATGTTTTAATAATTGAAGATATTATTGATACAGGCAAAACTTTAACTACTGTTTATGAATATTTAGATTCCTTAAAACCCAAGACACTAGATATAATTACTCTTGCAGATAAGCAAGGATGTCATCCTAATTTTAAATATAAGTATAAATCTCTCTTTAAGGTTCCAAATAAATTTATAGTGGGCTATGGGTTTGAAATTGATGATTTATATAGACAGCTTGATCAAATTTATACAATAGAAAATAATTAATAATAAAGATAAAAATTCTCATCAAGTACTACAAATATGATATTATATAAATGCTATTCGTACCGAAGAAAGTAACTGGGATTTTATCCCTTAATTTGTTACCGAGGAATGAAATTACATATACTAATTGTAAGATTGCTTACAATGTTTATTGTATTTTTAATTGACCTCGGAAATTATCTGAGGTTTTTATTTTGATTTTAAATGCGAAAGTAAAAAAAGGAGGTTGTTAATAATGTCAAACACAAGACCAGCTCATGCTAAAAAGAATGAGATAGTTAAAGAAATTTCAGACAGAATACAAAACTGTAAAGGTATGGTAATTGCTGAATATAAAAATTTAACTGTAGCACAAATGACAGACTTAAGAAATAAGGCTCGTGAAAAAGGGATTTTTATTAAAGTTTATAAAGATTCATTATTTAGAAGAGCAACTGAAGAATTAAAAATTAAAGGACTAGATTCTTATTTAGTACAACAAAATATTTATATTTTTTCAGATGAAGAAGCTTTATTTCCAGCAAAATTAGTTTCTGAATTTGCAAAATTAAATTCAGATCTAGTTCTTAAAGCAGGTATTTATGAAGGAAATGTTATGGATACAGCAGCAATTAATGAAATTGCTTCTCTTCCATCAAAAGAAGAGTTATACTCAATGTTTGCTTCATCACTTATTTACCCATTACGTCAATTTATGTTGACTGTAAAAGAAATAGCAAATACAAAAGCAGAATAAAAAAACAATTAAGCGTACAAATAGCAATAAAATAGAAGAAAGAAAAAAAGGAGAAAACAAAAATGGCAATTACAAAAGACGATATTATTAAAGCATTAGAAGAAATGAAATTAACAGAATTAAACGATTTAGTTAAATCAATAGAAGATCACTTCGGAGTTGTAGCAGCTGCAGCAGTTGCAGCACCAGCTGCAGCAGCAGGAGCAGCAGCACCAAGTGAAGTTAGTGTTATGTTAACAAGTCCTGGAGGAAACAAAGTTTCAGTTATTAAATTAGTTAAAGAAATGACTGGTTTAGGATTAATGGATGCTAAAAAATTAGTTGATGGAACATTACCAGTAGCTATTAAAGAAAATGTAAAAGTTGAAGAAGCTGAAGAAATGAAAAAACAATTAATCGAAGCAGGAGCTTCAGTAGATTTAAAATAAGAATTAATTTATAATGACCTTGAAGGTCATTTTTTATTAGAGGGAATTTTATATGTCTAAATCATCAAAAATATATTTACTTAAAGATTATATTACTAATGCTGCTATTGAGGTTGGAGAGTATAGTTACTTTTATAGTTTTCAAAATGAAAAAGGAGCAAAAGAGTTTCAAAATAGAAATATTTTATATCATTTTCCAAATGTTCATAAAGATAAGCTAGTTATTGGTAATTTCTGCGCAATTGCAGAAGATGTTAAATTTTTAATGAATGGTGCTAATCATAGAATTAATTCAGTTTCAACATATCCTTTTGAAATGTTTGATGAATTTGAAGTAAATAAAAAAAATATCAAACCTTTTAAAAGTAAAGGAGATACAATTATTGGTCATGATGTATGAATTGGCTATGGAGCAACTATTATGCCAGGAGTTAAGATTGGTAATGGTAGTATTATTGCAGCAAAAGCTGTTGTTACAAAAAATGTAGAACCTTACTCAATTGTTGCTGGAAATCCAGCAAAAGTAAAAAGAAAAAGATTTGAAGAAAATAAAATAAAAGAGCTGGAAGACTTGCAATGATGAAATGAAAGTATAGAATCAATTAAGACTATGTTAGAGAAATTAACTAAATAACTAAAAAATGCAAAGAAATAATTATTCTTTGCTATTTGCTATTGATTTAGTCTTTAAAATAAGATAGAATTTTTTTGCGTATGTTTTATTTGAACGGGGGACACTATTAAATGAATTACAAAATCAAGAAAATTAATGCACTAGTGGAAAGGCGTGACTATGCTAAGGTATCAGGTGATTTAGAATTACCAAATCTTATTGAGTTACAAACAGACACATTTGATTGATTTAAAAATAAGGGAATAAATGAAGTATTTGAAGAAGTTTTTCCAGTTGTTTCAGCTGATGGAGATATAGTATTATCAATGACTGATTGAGAGTTTAGAGAACCAAGACTTTCAATAACAAAAGCAAAAGAAGAGTCAAAAATATTTGAAGCACCAATTTATTCAAATTTATCTTTAACTATTCATATGGAGGATGTTGAAGTTTTTAAAGAAGAAATTTCAGGATCAATGGAAACATTCCTAAAAGGATGATTACAAGAAAAATTAGAATCAACTGGAGTTGAATTTAAAGACAGTAAAGGAGCACTTTACTTTTTTGAATTCAAAAGTAAAGTTGGCGAAAAAGATACAATTCAAATTGAAATTAAAGAAGACAAAGAAGAATTCTATTTAGCAAATATTGATGTTTACAAAACAGGAGAAGTTTTCTTTGGAGAATTCCCTCTAATGACAGATAGAGGAACATTTGTTATTAATGGTAGTGAAAAAGTAGTTGTTTCACAATTAGTTCGTTCACCAGGAAGTTATTTTAAAGAAGAAATGAACCGTAAAAATGGGGAAATGATTTACTTTGCAGATATTATTCCCTCAAGAGGAACATGATTAGAATTTGAATTAGATTCAAAAAAAGCTTTGGATAATAAAGTATTAAATGTATTCTATGTAAAAATTGACAAATCTAGAAAAACTACTGCAACAAGTTTATTAACTGCATTTAAAATGCAAAAAGAACAAATTTTAGACTTATTTGATAATAATGAAGTAATTTCATCAAGTTATGACTTAGACACATTAACTGGAGATATTGAAATAGATTATGAAAACCAAGTTCAAGAAATTTATAAAAAAATACGTCAAGGTGAAACAGCAACAGCTGATGGAGCAAGTAAATATTTATATGGTTTACTATTTGATAAAAGAAAATATGATTTAACAAAAGCAGGAAGATTTAAATTACAACAAAAATTATCTGTAAAAAATAGATTAATTGGACGTGTTTTAGCTGAAGACATTATAGATGTAAAGGGTAAAATTGCTTTTGAAAAAGGAATAGAAATTACAAAAGATATTTTAAATGATTTAGATAGAGTTTTAGAAGCTGGAGCAATGGTTCAAAAAATTAGTTTTAATGAACAAATAACTTCAGGAAATGAAATTCAAAAGGTAAAAGTATTTAAAGATAATGACTTAAGAGATGAAACAGCAACAATTATTGGGATTACAAAAAAATCAAAAGATGAATTTATTAATCTACCAGATATAGTTGCAACAATTTCATATGCTATAAATCTAATGGATGGTATTGGTGAAATAGATGATATTGATCATTTAGGGAACAGAAGAGTTAGAACAGTTGGAGAATTACTACAAAATCAATTTAGAATTGGTATGATGCGTATTGAAAAAAATGTAAGAGAAAAACTTGCTACTTCAAATCCATTCAAAATGAAACCATCAAGTATTATTAACAATAAACCATTAACTGCAATAATTGGTGAATTTTTTAATCTTTCACAATTATCACAATTTATGGATCAAACTAACCCATTAGCAGAATTAACAAATAAACGTAGATTAACTGCTTTAGGACCGGGTGGTCTAAGTAGAGATAGAGCTGCTTTAGAAGTGCGTGACGTTCACCCTTCTCACTATGGTAGAATATGTCCAATTGAAACCCCTGAGGGACCAAATATTGGATTGATTAACAATTTATCAACTTATGCAAAAATCAACGAATACGGGTTCATTGAGACTCCATATAGAAAAGTTAAAAATACTAAAGTTATGTCAGGAGAATATGAATATTTAACTGCAGATAAAGAAAAAGATTATGTTGTTGCTCAGGCCAATATTAATCTTGGTGAAGATGGAACAATTTTAGATGACCAAGTAATTGCTCGTTATAGAGGAGATGACATTATGGTTAGTCCTAAGGATGTTGACTATGTTGACGTTTCTCCAAAACAAATTGTTTCAATTGCTACTTCATGTATTCCATTCTTAGAAAACGATGATGCTAACCGTGCACTTATGGGTGCAAACATGCAACGTCAAGCTGTACCATTGATTAATCCAGAATCTCCAATTGTTGGAACTGGTGTGGAACATGAAGCTGCTCGTGACTCAGGAGATGCAATTGTTGCAACAGCTCCAGGGATTATTAAATATGTGGATTCTAAAAAAGTTGTTGTTGAACAAAAAGATGGAATTAAAACATATGATTTAAATGATTTTAGTCGTTCAAATAATGGAACAGCTTTAACTCATTTACCAATTGTTAAAATTGGAGATAAAGTTAAAGCAAGAGATATTTTAGCTGATGGACCATCAATGGAAAATGGGGAATTAGCTCTTGGACAAAATGTAGTTGTAGCTTTTACAACTTGAAATGGTTATAACTATGAAGATGCTGTTATTGTTTCTGAACGTATTGTAATTGAAGATAGATTTACTTCAATTCATATTGATGAATATACAATTGAAAGAAGACAAACAAAACAAGGACCAGAAGAAATTACTAGAGATATTCCAAATATTTCTGAAGCAAGTAAAAAGTACTTGGATGAAGATGGTATTGTTGCAATTGGTGCAGAGGTTAAAGTTGGGGATATTTTAGTAGGTAAAGTTACTCCAAAATCACAAACTCAATTATCACCAGAAGATAAATTATTACATGCTATTTTTGGAGAAAAATCAAGAAATGTTAAAGATAATTCTTTAAGAGTACCAAATGGTGGTGAAGGAATTATTAAATCAATTAAACGTTTCTCAAGAGTTGATGGACATGATCTACCAGCTGATATTTTGGAAATTATTAAAGTTTATGTTGTTCAAAAACGTAAAATTCAAGAGGGAGATAAAATGGCTGGACGTCATGGTAACAAAGGTGTTATTTCAAAAATCTTACCTGTTGAAGATATGCCACATATGGAAGATGGAACTCCAGTTGACATTATGTTAAATCCACAAGGGGTTCCTTCACGTATGAATATTGGACAAGTACTAGAAATTCACTTAGGAATGGCTGCAAAAAAACTTGGAATTAAAGTTAATACTCCTGTTTTTGAAGGAGTTAAAGAGCAAGAACTACAAGATATTATGAAAGAAGCTGGAATGGATAACTATGGAAAAGTAACATTGATTGATGGTCAAACAGGAGAAGCGTTTGATAAACCAATCTCTGTTGGTGTAATGTACATGTTAAAACTATCTCACATGGTTGATGATAAATTACATACAAGAAACATTGGTCCATACTCATTAATTACTCAACAACCATTAGGAGGAAAAGCTCAAAATGGTGGTCAAAGATTTGGAGAAATGGAAGTTTGAGCACTTGAAGCTTATGGTGCTGCTTATACATTACGAGAAATCTTAACTATTAAATCTGATGATATTAAAGGTCGTATTAAAACATATGAATCAATTGTTAGATCTAAACCAATTCCTAAACCAGGAATTCCTGAATCATTTAATGTTCTTACAAAAGAGATTATGGGATTAGGATTTGATATGCATATGATTGACCAAGATGGTAAAAAAGTGCAAATCAATGCATATGATGATGACGATGATTTTGAAATCGACGAAGAATTATTAGCAGATTCATCATTTAATGATGCTGATCTTGCAGGATTTAGTGAAACTAGCGAAGATGACGTTATTACTTTTGAAGATGAAAGTATAGAAGAATAAAAGAGGAGAAGTTTTAAGATGGCAATTTCAAATAAGAGAATGATTAAAATTGAATTAGCTTCTCCAGATGTGATTAGATCTTGATCACGTGGTGAAGTTACAAAACCAGAAACAATTAACTATAAAACATTAAAAACAGAAAAAGAAGGTTTATTCGACGAAAGAATATTTGGACCAACTAGAAATTATGAATGTGCCTGTGGGAAATACAAAAAAGTAAAAAACAAAGGTAAAATTTGTGAGCGTTGTGGAGTAGAAATTACTGAATCAATTGTTAGACGTGAAAGAATGGGACATATTGAGCTTGAAGAGCCAGTAACTCATATTTGAATGTTAAAAGTTGCTCCTTCAAGAATTGCTTCAATTTTAGATTTAAAAACTAAGGAAGTTGAAGAAGTTGTTTATTTTGTAAGTTATATTGTTTTAGATCCTGGAAATTCAAAACACCTTAAAAAAGGAATGGTTTTAGATTTAGGGAATGCAAAAGCAAGTTTAAAAACAAGAGAAAAATTATTAAAAACACTTGAAGATATTAAAGCTGGAATTGAACCAGAGACATTTTCTTGAAAAAGAGCTGAGAATTTAATTAATCAATTAAGAACTCCAAGCTTACCATTTTCAATGGATGAAGCAGCAACTTTTATTTCGAGATATATTAATGCTAAGTTTGGAATTGGTGCTAATGCCATTGAAGACTTATTAAAAAATATTAATTTAGAAAAAGAAATTGAAAAAATCAGATATGACTTAAAAGAAAAAAGAGGTTCATCTGAACAAAATAAACTAATGAAACGTTTAGAAGTTTTAGACTCACTAAAAAAATCTAAATCAAGACCGGAATGAATGATTTTACATGTTATTCCAGTAATTCCACCAGATATTAGACCAATTATTCAATTGGATGGTGGTAGATTTACTACTTCTGAAATCAACGATTTATATAGAAGAATTATTATTAGAAATGAACGTCTAAAAAAAGTTAAATCAATGGGAGCTCCAAGTATTATTGTTAATAATGAAAAACGTATGCTTCAAGAAGCAGTTGATGCTTTATTAGATAATGAACGTAAACCAAGACCAGTAACTGGTAAAGATAAACGTCCTTTAAAATCATTAACATCAATTTTAAAAGGTAAGCAAGGAAGATTTCGTCAAAACCTTTTAGGAAAACGTGTTGACTATTCAGGACGTTCAGTTATTGCAATTGGACCTGATTTAAAAATGTATCAAGCTGGTATTCCAAGAGATATGGCAATTACATTATTTAAACCATTTATCATTAGAAGATTACAGGAAAAAGATCTTGCTGAGAATGTAAAAGTTGCAGAAAAAATGATATTAGCAAATGATGCAAAAGTATGAGACGTTTTAGAGGAAGTAATTAAAGATAGACCGGTTTTATTAAACCGTGCTCCTACTCTTCACCGTTTAGGTATTCAAGCATTTGAACCAAAGTTAGTTAAAGGAAAAGCAATTAGACTTCACCCATTAGTAACAACAGCATTTAATGCCGATTTCGATGGTGATCAAATGGCTGTCCATTTACCAATTAGTGATGAAGCTGTTGCTGAAGCTAGAGCACTTATGTTAGGTTCAAAAGCTATTCTTGGACCAAAAGATGGTAAACCAATTGTTACTCCAACTCAAGATATGATTTTAGGAAACTATTACATAACAACAGAGGAAAAAGGTGTACTTGGTGAAGGAACTTTATTTACAAATTATGATGAAGTAAAAATCGCATATGAAACTGATTCTGTTTCATTAAATGCAATTGTTGCAATTCCAATTAGTGAACTTAAAAATAAAAAAATATCAGATAAACATAAAGATAAATTCTTAATTACAACTGTTGGTAAAATATTCTTTAACCAAATGTTTGTTGAAGAATTCCCTTGAATTGTTAATGCAAATATTAATAATGCAGAAGAAGAAATTGAGAAGTTTGTGATCGATGGAAATACTGATATAAGAACTTATATTCAAAAGGAATATCAAATTCAACAACCAATTAAGAAAAAAGAATTATCTTCAATTATTGAAAGATACTTTAAATTATTTGGAGCACAAAGAACTGCTCAGATGTTAGATAACATGAAGGATTTAGGATTTAAATTCTCATCAAAATCTGGAACAACAATTAGTGCAGCTGACGTTGTTGCTTATACACAAAAATTTGAAGATTTTAAAATTGCAGATGAAAAAGTAACTCAAATTACTAATTTCTATAATATGGGTATGTTAACAAAAACTGAGAAAAAACGTAGAGTAATTACTGTATGATCTCAAGTAAAAGATAAAATTCAAAATAAACTTGAAGAAGTTCTAAAAAAAGATCCAAAAAATCCAGTATTTGTTATGGCCGATTCAGGAGCTCGTGGTAATGTTTCGAACTTTACACAGTTAGTAGGTATGAGGGGTCTTATGAATGACCCGAAAGGTGATATTAAAGAAATTCCAATTAAGTCTTCATTCCGTGAAGGTTTAACTGTTTCAGAATATTTCATTTCTACTCACGGAGCAAGAAAAGGTATGGCTGACGTTGCCTTGAAAACTGCCGACTCAGGTTATTTAACAAGAAGACTTGTGGATATATCACAAGAGATTATTGTTACTGAAGATGATTGTAAAACAACAAAAGGGTTTGATGTTCATTCAATTATTGAAACTAAACATGATAATATAATTGTTCCTTTAAAAGATAGATTAGTTGGAAGATTTACTTTCAATGATGTTATTAGTTCAAAAGGAAAAACAATTATTGAAGCTAATGAACTTATTACATTACAATTGGCAGATGATATTATTAATGCTGGAATTGAAGAAGTTCAAATTAGAACAGTTTTAACATGTGATACAAACCGTGGTGTATGTAGAAAATGTTATGGAATAAACTTAGCAACAGGAGAGATTGTTACAATTGGTGAACCTGTTGGAGTTATTGCAGCACAATCTATTGGTGAACCAGGTACTCAGCTAACTATGCGTACTTTCCATACTGGAGGGGTTGCTGGTGGAGCAGATATTACTCAAGGATTACCTCGTATTAAGGAATTACTTGACGTTACAAATCCAAAAGGTTCAATTGCTATAATTTCACAAATTGATGGTGTTATTAAAGAAGCAAAAGAAGAAGAAGGAATTATAACAATAGTTGTTGCTTCCGAACAAGACGAAAGAAAATACAAATCACAATATGGAGCTATTTTAAGAGTAACCGAAGGTGAATTTGTAACTCGTGGTCAAAAATTAACAGAAGGTGCAATAAATATTAAAGAATTATTAGAAGTTGCAAGAATTGAAGATGTACAAAACTATATTTTGAAAGAAGTTCAAAAAGTATATCGTCTACAAGGTATTGAAATTTCAGATAAGTATATTGAAATTATTGTTAAACAAATGTTAAATAAAGTTAAAATTATTGACTCAGGAGAAACTGAATTACTTCCTGGAGAAGTTATTTCTTCAAGAACATTTAGAAATGAAGTTAAACTTGCAATTATTGCTGGTAAAAAACCACCACTTGCAAAACATGTTATCTTTGGTATTAAAAAAGCTCCACTTGAATCAGATTCTTGATTATCAAGTGCGTCATTCCAAGATACAGCAAGAGTTCTTGTAAAAGCGGTAATCAAAGGAAAAATTGATAAACTAGAGGGATTAAAAGAAAACATTATGTTAGGAAATTTAATTCCAGCTGGAACAGGGTTAACTGGTAGTGCAGATATAATTAAAAAAGGTAAGGAAACTTACGATTCAGAATATTAAAAAGGTGAAAACCTTTTTTTATTTTAAGTTTTTTTAATTTTAAAATAGTGTATATTCATTTTGAGGGAGCTTTTAATTATGAAAATATACATCGGAAATGATCATGCAGGTATTGAAATGAAAAATCAAATAGTGGAATTTTTAAAAACAAAAGGTCATGAAGTGATAAATATTGGAACAGATAATAGTCATTCAGTGGACTATCCTGATTTTGGTAAAGAAGTTGCAAAAAAAGTTGTTGAAAATAATACCTATGGAATAATAATTTGTGGGACAGGTATTGGAATATCCATAGCTGCAAACAAAGTAAAAGGTGCACGTGCCGCTTTATGTTATGAAGATCAAACAACAATCTTGGCAAGACAACATAATAATGCAAATATCTTAGCTCTTGGAGCAAGAATAATTGCAAATGAAAAAGCAGTTAGACTTGTAGATTTTTTTTTAAATACAGAATTTGAAGAAAGACATAAAAATAGAGTAGAAAAACTAAATAATCAATAAGGGGGTTATCAAATGGCTTTTACAATTATTAAACATCCTCTTATTCTAGATAAATTAACTAGAATGAGAAAAGAGGATACATCTTCTAAAGACTTTAGAGAAAACTTAAATGAAATAGGGCAACTAATGGTTTATGAAATTTTTAGAGATGTTCCTATACAAGAAATTGATATCAAAACACCTGTGACTTTAACAAAGGGATATAAGTTAGATGTTCCAGTAGTTTTAGTACCAATTATTAGAGCAGGATTGGGAATGACAGAGGGAATACAAAGATTAGTACCTACTTCAAGAATTGCGCATATTGGACTTTATAGAGATGAAGAAACTTTAGAACCTGTGCAATACTTTGCAAAAACAACAAAAGATATTGAAAGTAGTTATGTTATTGTTGTTGACCCAATGTTAGCAACGGGTGGTAGTGCTTCAAAGGCAATTGAAATAGCTAAATCTTGAGGAGCAATTCAAATAAAGTTTGTTTGTTTAGTTGCTGTGCAAAAGGGTGTGGATAGAATTATTAAAGACCATCCAGATGTAGATATTTATACTGCTAGTTTAGACCCAATTTTAAATGAAAGTGGCTTTATAGAACCGGGTCTTGGAGATGCTGGAGATAGAATTTTTGGAACAAAATAGATATATTTAATGTATCTATTTTTTTATTATGACTATAATTTTCCTAGATTTTATAAATTAATAAGAGTATTATTAATTAGATGGAACTTAATAAGGAGATTATAATTTGTTTAAAAATAAAGGAAAAATTATATTAATATCTCTTATATCAATGATTACATGCTTATTAACAATCTTATTTGTTTTAAAATTAGTAAATTTTTCATTAGTTACGGGGTATCTCTTAGGTTCTTGTTTTTTGTTTTTTTCATTATTTTTTATGAAATTAGGAATAAAAAATTTGATCGATAATTTAAATCCTTACAGTTATATGTTTATTACAACATTGCGAATAGGGTTTTATATTGTTCCATTCCTTATAAGTTTTTACTTACCTAACATATTTAATATATATGGATTAGTAATTGCTTTTATAGTAAATTGAATTCCCTCAGTTTATTTTAATAAAGCCAAGTAAGTGAATTTTTATATGGTAACTATTAAAAGAGAAAGGAGTATATATGTTCCTTGCAGATGACAAAGGCTTTGGTGATGTTTTATTTTCAATTACCCCTCAACTTTTATCTATACTAATAACTTGCATTATTATTTGTACATTTTGTATAGTTTATAATGTAAAAATTAGAAATTATAAAGAAGATAAAAAATTAACTGGATTTTTAGTTTTAACAGAAATGTTTATTACTAAGGTTGAAAATATGGTTATTACAATCATGGGTAAAAAATACAGAAAATTAACTCCATACATAATGTATATTTTTATGTATATAATAGTTTCTTCTGTAGTATCAATTTTGGGAATAGAGTCATTAACAACCTCTTATACAGTTACATTCTCAATGGGATTTGTAACATTTATAGGAATTTATTATTACGGATTAAGGTATCAAAAGTTAGCTTTTTTTAAAAGATATTATAATCCAATAGAGATTTTAGGACAGTTTGTCCCTTTAATATCTCTTTCTTTTAGACTATTTGGAAATATGCTTGGAGGTAGTATTTTATTAGGATTGCTTTATGCAAGTCTAATACAACTTCAAGGTAATATATTTTGACCAAATGGTCCTGGAATGGATTGAGATAATAAATTAAATTACTGATGAGCAGGATTTAATGTTTTTTCAGTAGTTTCATTACCATGGTTACATTTATACTTTGATTTATTTGATGGAACCATTCAAGCAGTAGTTTTTTCAATGTTAACCCTTTCTTATTGATCTGGTGCTAAACTAGGTGAAGGTCTTAATGATGGAGAAGAAAAAATTGAAAGATAATTTATAAAAGGAGAAAAAAATATGTTTGCACAAATACTTACAAATCTAGGGGGTAACTTTATTTCAATTATGCCCTTATACTCAACGTTATTAATGTTTTTTGCTGAAGCGAATGAAGTAGGAGATGGATTAAAACTTCTTGGGGCAGGACTTACAGGAATGGGAATGGTTGGAGCATCAATTGGACAAGGAATAGTAGGATATGGAGCTTGTATCGCAATTGGTAGAAATCCAGAAACAGCACCAAAAATTACCTCTACACTAATTATTACTGCTGGTTTTGCAGAATCAGGAGCTATATACGCACTTGTAATTGCAATTTTATTAATTTTTGTAGCTTAAGAAAGATGAGATGAATTTTATGTTTTTAGATGCTGGAATACCAAATATTATTGAAAATTTATTTCCTAACTTAGCAAATTTTATTGCTCATATTCTATCAACAATAATTATATTAATATTATTAACTAAGTTAGTTTATAAACCTTTTAGAGAAACAATAAAAGAACGTAGAAAAAAAATTAGTGAATTATTGGATGATGCTGTTTCAAAACAGGCAAAAGCAAATAAAAATAATAAAGAAGCTTTTCAAATTTTAGATTCAGCAAAAGAAGAATCTAAAATGATAATGAATTCAGCAAAATTATCAGCTGATAATTTGAAGTTAGAGATTATGGAAAATGCAAGAGCAGAAGCTGCAAATATTCAAAACCATGCTCAAAAGACAATTCAACTTGAAAAAAATGAAATGTATGAGCAAATGAGACAAGAAGTTATTGATCTGGCATTTGTAGCAGCTGAAAAAATTTTAAACGAAAATATTTCTAAAGATAAAAATGAAAAAATGATTAAAGAGTTTATAAATAGTTTGGATTAATTAAGTGATTAAACAATCTTTAATTAATAATTGAGCAACAGCAATTTGTGAATTAATTGTTGAAGAAAAAAAAGCTAAATCATTTACAAAAACTTTAGAAGAATTAAAAAACATTTTTGAGCTAAATCAAGAAGCAATATACTTTTTATCAAATAAATTTATTGATGTTAAAACTAGAATAAAATTTATTGAAAATATTTTTAAAAAAGATTTAGAACCATTAGTTCTAAATTGTTTAAAATTAATTGTTGAAAGAGAAATTTTTTCATATATAGAATATATCTTAAATGCTGCAATAAAAAAATTATGAGAGAGTTTAGATATTAAAAAAGGAATAATTTATTCAACTTTAAAAATTGATCAAAAATATATTTCTACCATTGAAGAAAAAATTAAAAATAAAATAAATCAAAATATAAAACTGGAAAACAAAATTGATAACTCTTTAATTGCTGGTATTAGAATTGAAGTTGCTAATAATATTTTTGATTTTTCATTAAAGGGAAAAGTTGAAGATATGAAAAATATTATTTTGGAAAATAGAGAGCAGAGGTAAAGATATGTCACTTAAAATAAATGAAATATCAGAGGTTATAAAAAAACAAATTAAAGAATATGGCAAAAATATTATTCAATCACAAGAAGGTACTGTTGCAAGTATTGGTGATGGTGTTGCTCTTTTATTTGGACTTGAAGATGTTATGATGGGTGAACTTTTAATTTTCTCAAATGATATTTATGGTATGGCTCTTAATTTGGAAGAGGGTGCAGTTGGTGCAGTTATTATGGGTGATGATTCAAAAATTCGTCAGGGTGATAAAGTTATTAGAACCTGCAAAGTTGTTGAAACTCCAGTTGGTGATACTCTCTTGGGAAGAGTTTTAAATGGAATGGGTTCACCAATTGATGGAAATGGACCATTGAAGAATACAAAATTTGCACCAGTAGAAAAAATTGCTTCAGGAGTTATGTCTAGAAAATCAGTTAATCAACCAATGGAAACAGGAATTATGTCAATTGACTCAATAATACCTATTGGAAAAGGACAACGTGAATTAATTATTGGTGATAGACAAACTGGTAAAACAGCAATTGCTATTGATTCAATTATTAATCAAAAAGGAAAAAATGTTAAGTGTATTTATGTAGCTATTGGTCAAAAAGAGTCAACAGTTGCTCAAGTTGTTGAAAAATTAAAACAAGCTGGGTCAATGGAATATACAACAGTAATTTCAGCATCAGCAAGTGAATCAGCACCAATTCAATATATAGCTCCTTATACTGGAGTTTCAATTGCAGAAGAATGAATGTCTAAAGGTGATGATGTTTTAATTATTTATGATGATTTATCAAAGCATGCAATTGCTTATCGAACTTTATCTTTATTATTAAGACGTCCACCAGGTCGTGAAGCATATCCAGGAGATGTTTTTTATCTACACTCAAGATTACTTGAAAGAGCAGCAAGAGTAAATGAAAATTTTGGTGGAGGAAGTATTACAGCTTTACCAATTGTTGAAACTCAAGCTGGAGATATATCTGCATATATACCAACCAATGTAATTTCAATTACTGATGGGCAAATCTTTTTATCAGAGCAATTATTTAACTCAGGTATTAGACCAGCTGTTGATACTGGATTGTCTGTATCAAGGGTAGGTTCTGCAGCTCAAATTAAAGCAGTTAAACAAGTAGCTAGTACTTTAAAATTGGAATTGGCTCAATATTATGAGTTACAAGCATTTGCAAAATTTGGGAGTGATCTAGATGAAACTACAAAAGAAACATTAAATCATGGTCAAAAAATTGTTGAACTTCTAAAGCAAAGACAATATAAACCAACAGCCCAAATTGATCAAGCAATTTTATTATTATCTATTAAAGAAAGATTAATAAAATGATTACCACTAAGTGAAATGATTAATTTTAAAGAGTCAGTTTTTTACCATTTTGAAAATGATAAAAATGCTAAAGCTCTTAGAAAAATGCTAGAAGCAGAAAAAGAGTTTAGTGATAATTTATATGCTTCTGTAAAATCTCAATTGATACTGGTTTTAAAAAATATTACTTCAAAGTTACAAGGTTATAAAGTTGATGACTATGGTAAAAAAGATGAGTATGAAAGTTTAGGTTAGTATGGCAAATTTAAGTGAATTAAAAGCTGGAATAAGTTCAATAAAAGATATTGGTAAAATTACTGGGGCAATGGAATTAGTTGCAACAGCAAAATTAAAAAAAATATCTAAAAGGATGGGAAACATTCAAACTTATTTAGATGAAGTATACGATGTTTTTAATTATATTATTTCACACTCAGAGGACTCAATATATTTAAAAAAACAAAGCCAAGTATTAAACAGTACTTTATGAATTGTTATTGGTTCTAATTTAGGATTATGTGGTGGGTATAACTCAAGTATTTTTAAAGTATTAAAACCATTAGTAAATAAAAAAACAGATAGTGTAATTGCAATTGGAACAAAGGTTGTTAACTTTTGTAGAGCAAATAATATAAATATTAAAGAGGAATTTTTAGATATTGATGTTGATTTTTCAAATGAGCAATCAAGAAAAATGTCAGTTAATTTACTAAACTCTTTTGTTCAAAAAGAATTTGATCAAATAAAAATTGTCTATACAAAATTTATTAATAATGTTACTTTTGAACCAACTGTTTTAGATATGTTTCCAATTGAAAAAAATCAAGATGAGAATGAATTACATCAAGATTTAATTTTAGAACCAGATCCAGAAACTGTATTAACAACAAGTGTTTCAATGTATTTAAATACAATTTTATTTGGTACAATCATTGAATCACAAGTGTCAGAACATGCAAGTAGAAGAATGGCTATGGAAGCTGCAAATAAAAATGGTAAGGAACTTTCAGAAAATTTAAGTGTAGTATTTAATAGAAAAAGACAAGAAAATATTACACAAGAAATTAGTGAAATTATTGGAGGAGCTAATGCTCAAAATGAAGATTAGAGGTAATAAGTATGACAGAAAAAATTACACAAGGTAAAGTTGTTCAAGTAATGGGTCCTGTTGTGGATGTAAAATTCAAACAAGAGGATATGCCAAAACTTTATAATACAATCGAATTGGATAATAATGGAATAAAACTTGTTTTAGAAGTTGTTCAACATATTGGTGATGACTTGGTTAGAACTATTGCTATGGGTCCTACTGAAGGTTTAGTTCGTGGAATCATTGGAACAAATACTGGAGGACCGATTAGTGTTCCAGTAGGAGATAAAGTTCTGGGAAGAATGTTTAATGTTTTAGGTGATCCAATAGATGATAAACCTCCAGTTAAAGGAGAAAGAATGCCAATTCATAGATTAGCTCCAAATTATGACGAACTTGCTACTTCTGCTGAGATTTTAGAAACAGGAATTAAAGTTATAGATTTAATGATGCCTTTTGCAAAAGGAGGTAAAATTGGTTTATTTGGTGGAGCGGGAGTTGGAAAAACAGTTCTTGTTCAAGAGTTAATTAATAATGTGGCTAAAGCCCATGGTGGTATTTCTGTATTTGCAGGAGTTGGTGAAAGAACAAGAGAAGGCAATGATTTATATTTTGAAATGATAGATGCAGGAGTTATTGATAAAACATCTTTGGTTTTTGGTCAAATGAATGAACCACCAGGAGCAAGAATGAGAGTTGCTCTTACTGGTTTAACAATTGCAGAATATTTTAGAGATATTAAAAATCAAGATGTACTTTTATTTATTGATAATATTTTTAGATTTACTCAAGCAGGTTCAGAGGTTTCTGCTCTTTTAGGAAGAATGCCTTCGGCTGTTGGATATCAACCAACATTAGCAACTGAAATGGGAGCACTTCAAGAAAGAATTACGTCAACTCAAAAAGGTTCGATTACATCTGTACAAGCAGTTTATGTACCAGCAGATGATTTGACTGATCCAGCTCCAGCTACAACATTTACTCACTTAGATGCTTCTGTAGTTTTGGATAGAACTATTGCATCATTGGGAATCTATCCAGCAATTGATCCATTAAATTCAAATTCTAGGATGTTAGATCCACAAATTGTAGGAGAGAATCATTATCAGATAGCTTTAAAAGTACAAGAAACTTTACAAAAATACAAGGAACTACAATCAATAATAGCAATTCTTGGGATGGAAGAACTTTCAGAAGAAGATAAAGTTGTAGTTAATAGGGCAAGAAAAATAAGAAACTTTATGTCTCAACCATTTACTGTTGGTGAAAAATTTACAGGTAGAAGTGGTAAATACGTTGCAGTTAAAGATACAGTAAGTTCATTTGAATCTATATTAAATGGTAGTTTAGATTATATTCCTGAGATTTTATTTATGTATGCAGGTTCAGTTGAAGAAGTTATTGAAAGATTCAAAAATAAAAAATAATGCAACTAACTAAATTAAAAATCATTACTCCTGAAGGCGTATATATAGATGATTTGGAAGTAGAATATGCAAATGTAAGAACTTCAGATGGACAAATAACAATTTATGCCAACCATACTTCAATTGTTTCAACACTTCTTATTGGTGATATGAAATATGAAGTTGATGGAACTATAAAATATATTCATCTTCATAGAGGAATAATAAGAGTTTCAAAAGATCAAATTAGAATATTAACTCAAAGACTTTATGAGGTTGATGAAAAAGGTCAAAAAATAAAAACAGAGATTTAAGAAAGTTCTTGTATCTCTGTTTTTATTTTTTCTTTATAACTAAGTTGTTGTTTAACTTTATCTTCAATCATTTTAGTAAATGCTCACATTTTCTCTCTTTTTAGAAAACCCATAAATCTTATGTAGTTAATTCTTAAAGGTTTAAAGTTAATTCTACCAATATCAACATTTTTTAATATTTTTGCAATTTGCTTATTCATTAAAACTTTTTCTTTGCAAAGCTCAAGTTTTTTTCTTTGCTCTTCAGGAAAGTCAGTTAAGTTTTTATAAATATTTTCAACACATCCATATTTTGCAACTAATTTTGTTGCTGTATTATAATGCATTCCTCTAACACCCTTTATGTTATCTGATTGATCACCTAATAATGATTTTATATCAGGTATTTGACAGGGTTTGCAACCAAATTTTTCAAAAACTTCTTTTTTTGTTATTATTTCTTGTTTACATTTTTTTGATTGTTGTGAAACAACCTTTACATCATCACAAATTAATTGGTATGTATCTTTATCATTTGAAACTATTTCAACTTGATATCCAAGTTTAACAGCTATTCTAGAAATAGTTCCCATGATATCGTCACCTTCATATTTAACTTTTTCATATCATGGTATATTTGCAGCAGTTAAAAAATCTCTAACTAATTGCATTTGTGGAATTAAATCTGATGGTGTTTCTTTTCTTGTTGCTTTATATTCTGGATATATTTCTTTTCTTCAACATTCTTTTCCCACATCAAATGTAACTAGTACAGTATGATATTCATTTGATTGAACTAATTGAAAGACGTTTGCTACAAAGACGTATACGGCATTTATTAAAACTCCGTCTCTATTTATAGCAACTTTTTTTCTCTTTAAACTTCCATAATAACCTTTGTGAAGAAGATGATAACCATCTATAATCACAACTTTTTTCTTATCCATTATTGTTCTCCTTTAATAATACCCTTGCTTAATTTTTAAAATATTTATTTTATCTTTAATAGAGTCAATTTTTTCAATTTTATCTAAATTGAATTCTACCGTAACTAAATCTTCAGTATACGTATAATTAATGTCTTCAGCTTGTTTTAATAAAAATAAATTAATAGCTTTAATATCTGCTATTTTAAAATTTATTTTTATATTATTTAGAAGTCTTAATTTTTTAAAGTCACTTTCCTTCATTATTTCAATTGCTAAATTAGTATAAGCTTTTTGCAATCCGCCTTTTCCTAATTTTACTCCACCATAATATCTTTTAACAAATATTATAATATCAGTAACATTATTTACTTCAATTAGTTTTAATAATGGTTCACCTGCAGTTCCGTTTGGTTCACCATCATTGTTGTATCCATAATTTAAATTATCATGGCCATACTTAAAAGCATAGCAATTATGAGTTGCTCCTTTATCAATATACTTTTTTATAAAATTTTCTAATTCAGTTTTATTTGTTACTTTTGAAATATAGGTAGTGAATCTTGATTTCTTAGTTAAGAAGCTTCTTATCACAATATTGTTATTGCTTAATATTTTTAAACTTATCATAACTTTACCACTAATTATTTTACTCTTTTATTACAAAAAATAATAGTTTTTATTTAAATATTTTATTTTATTATATTGGAAAAATTTATATTATTTTAATAAAAAATGGAGAAAATATTGGTTTTTTTTTTTTTTTTATCATATTAATGGTTATAAGTTTTTATAACCGTAGAAAGAAAAGAATGAGAAAGGAAAATATTATAGTGAAAGAAGAATCAGAGTTACTTTTATCAAAGCAAGAGCATAAGAAAAAATTTGCTAAATGGATGTTATTTTTTTCTATTGCAATGGTAGTAACTATTATATCAATTTTAATTAACTATTTAGTTTTTTTCCCTTGACAAAACCCTGGGAAGGTTATTTGAGAGGGGGAGCAATTAATTGCCTTTATAATTTGTATATTTTTATTATTATCTGCAGTTGTATTTAGTGTAATTTACTTTTGATTTACATTAAAAGTCAAATACGAAGATGTAAATCAAAAAGAAAAAGCAATTTTGGCAGTAGGTTTCACTGGAGGGTTTACAGATACAATTGGTGTTGGTTCATTTGGAGTTATTACTGGTTTATTAAAAGGAACAAGAGCAATAAAAGATGATACAAAGTTACCTGGAACATTAAATGTGGCTTTAGGTGTAAGTGCTTTGATAGAGTCAGCTTTATTTGTTGGTTCGATTCAAGTAAACATTGCCACTCTATTAATTTTAGTTATATCAATTATTTGTGGGACTTTTGTAGGTTCCTTATTTGTATCAAAAATAAAAGATCAAACTTCAATAAAAATTATTATGGGGGTAGTTTTATTTTTTGTAGCAATATTAATGATTTTAACTCATCCTCAAGTTAACGTAATTAGTACATCAAATATTGGAGATAAAACATCACTTATGGATAAACCATGAAGAATTATTATTGGAACAATTGTATTTTTCTTTTTAGGAATGATTCAATCATTTGGAATTGGTCTATATGCACCAGCAATGGCGACACTATCTTTTTTAGGATTACAACAAGAAGTAGTGTTTCCTATAATGGCTTGTGGATCAGCTTTATGTATGTTGCCTGCAGCATATACTTTTATAAAAAGAAAAAAATATTTACAACAAACGTCCAATTTAATTTTAATATCAGCCATTTTTGGTGTTGTATGTTCGTTTTTACTAATCTTTGTAGGCTTACAAATGGGAGCAGGAATGGACAAAAAAACTTTTGATATAGTTCTTAAATGATTAGCAATTGCTGTTATATTTTATGTCTCAATATCTATGTTAGTTGAATTTTATTTAATTAAAAAAAGACAGAAAGTAAATAAAGGAGAATAAAATGAGTTTATATAATCGTTTAGAAGAAGAATTAAAAATAAGAAAAGAAGATAAACTTTATAACATTATCAAAATACTTGAGGGAGCTCAAAGTGATATTGTAAAAATTAATAATAAAGATTTTTTAAATATGTGCTCAAATAATTATTTAGGGTTTGCAAATGATCCAATTACAGTCCAAGCAATTAAAGAAGCAGCAGACAAATATGGAGTAGGACCGGGAGCTGTAAGATCAATTTCTGGTAGTTACTCTGTTCATAGAGAATTTGAAAAAATTTTAGCGGAGTTTAAAAATTCTGAAGATGCTTTAGTTATTCAAAGTGGATTTCAAGCAAATACCGGACTAATACCAACGATTACAAATGATAATGATTTAATCATTTCTGATGAATTAAATCATGCTTCAATAATTGATGGAATTCGCTTATCAAAAGCCAAAAGAGCTGTTTATAAACATTGCGATATGAACGATTTAGAAAATATATTAAAAATTAATTCTAATGAAGTAACAGGCAATATTTTTATTATCACAGATGGTGTTTTTTCTATGGATGGAGATATTGCTCCATTAGATAAAATTAGCTATTTAGCAAAAAAATATAATGCTTATAGCATTGTTGATGATGCCCATGGTGAAGGAGTACTTGGACCAAATGGTCAAGGCTCAATTGCACACTTTGGTCTGGAAGGAAAAATTGATATAGAAGTTGGAACATTATCAAAGGCGTATGGGCTTGTTGGAGGTTTTATTTGTGGTAATTCAATACTAATTGAATATCTAAAGCAAAAATCTAGAGTTTTTTTATTCTCATCCTCACTACAAACAGGAATTTGTTATGCTGGAATAAAAATTATAAAAGAAATGAAAAAATCAAATGATAGAATTAAAAAACTTTGAGAAAATACAAAATATATTCAAAATAAGTTTACTGAAAATGGTTATTCAATAGGCAATACAAAAACTCCAATTACACCATTTATGGTAGGTGAAGAATCAATTGCTACAGAATTAACTAAAATATTATTTGAGAAACAAATTTTAGTATCTCCCATTATTTATCCAACAGTTTCAAAAGGAAAAGCCAGAATAAGATTAATGATTTCATCATTACATTCAAAAGAACAATTAGATCAAGTCTATAAAGTTATTACAGAAGAGTTTGAAAAAATTAAAACAAAAGGAGAGAAATAGATATGAAAAAAGTTTTAATTACAGGAGCTTTAGGACAAATAGGTTCGGAGTTAGTTTTACGTTTAAGAAAAGATTTGGGAAATGATAATGTGATAGCAACAGATATAAGAAAACTTGAGAATAATTTTATTTGTGAGGAAGGAGTTTTTGAAAAATTAGATGTCACTAATTATGATTCATTTTTACAGCTGGCAAAAAAATATGAAGTAGATACAATTATTCATTTAGCAGCTTTATTGTCAGCAACTGCTGAAAAAAATCCCAAATTTGCTTGAGATTTAAATATGAATGGATTAATGAACGCTTTGGAAATAGCTAAGGAATTAAATACAAAATTTTTTGCTCCGTCATCAATAGCGGCATATGGACCAGATGCAGAAGCAAATAATACTCCTCAAGATACAGTTATGAATCCTACAACAATGTATGGGGTAACAAAAGTTGCAGGAGAATTATTAGAAAATTATTATAATAAGAAATATGGTGTTGACTCAAGATCAGTAAGATTCCCAGGATTAATATCATATAAAGTTGAACCTGGTGGAGGAACTACTGATTATGCTGTTGATATTTATTATCAGGCATTATTAAAAGGTAACTATGAAAGTTATATTGATAAAGGAACAAAAATGGACATGATGTATATGGATGATGCAATTGACGCTATTGTCCAACTAATGAATGCGGATCCAAAAAAATTAATTCATAGAAATTCATTTAATATAACTGCTATGTCTTTTGCACCAGAAGAAATTTTTGAATCAATTAAAAAGTATATTCCCGATTTTAAAATGGATTATAAAGTTGATACTGTTCGTCAAAAAATTGCAGATTCTTGACCAAATAGTATTGATGATAGTTGTGCAAGAAAAGAATGAGATTTTAATCCTAAGTATAATTTAGATACAATGACAAAAGAAATGTTAGAAAAATTAAAAGACAAATTAAAATCAGAGGGCAAAATTTAATAAATAAGCTCCTTTAACTTTTTAAATTAGAGGGACTTTGGAATTTAAAATAGTGCAGTAGTTTTTGGAGAGTATAGTTCATTTACTAAAACATTTATATATTAAATAATTTATAGTTGTAATCAATTTAACCAGTAATTTTTATTTACTGGTTTTTTTAATGAGATAAGAAAAATTGGAATTCTATTTAAAATTTTAATCCAATTAATTTGTATTTGGGATTTATTTTTTTGAAAAAAAATAATATAATTAGTTTAATAGCAAATTTCACATAAGAAATTTTAAATTATGGCATATTTAATATATTAAAAAGTTTTTATGAAATATTTTTCCGTTTATAACTTTCTATTTGGCAATAATAATTGTATAATGATTAAGATTTTTGACTTAGCAAAAAAAGGAGTAGTTTTTAATGGCAAGAGACAAATCAATAGTTAAGAAGCACGGTAAAATAGCAGAGCAAATTATTTCACTGGAAGCGGACTATGAAAAATTAAGTGAAACAGAATTATCAAATAAAACACAGGAATTTAAAGATAGATTAGCAAACGGTGAAACTTTAGATGAACTTTTAGTTGAAGCTTTTGCAGTAGTTAGAGAAGTTGCATTTAGGGTTTTAAAACTGAAAGCTTATAAAGTTCAATTAATTGGTGCTATTATTTTACATCAAGGTGATGTTGCAGAAATGAGAACTGGTGAAGGTAAGACTTTAACTGGTCTTTTTCCTGCATACCTAAATGCTTTATCTGGTTTAGGAGTTCACGTTGTTACTGTTAACGAATACTTATCTAGAAGAGATAGCGAAATTAATGGTCAAGTTTATGACATGTTAGGAATTAGTGTTGGATTAAATGGTAGAGATTTATCTAAAGAACAAAAAAGAGCTGCTTATTCTAAAGATATTACTTATACAACAAACTCAGAATTAGGATTTGATTACTTAAGAGATAATATGGTATATCGTTTAGATCAAAAAGTTCAAAGAAAACTTAACTTTGCAATTATTGATGAGGCTGACTCAATACTTATTGATGAGGCAAGAACACCTTTAATTATTTCTGGGGGAAGCCAAAATAGAATTAATTTATATAAAGCAGCTGATTCATTTTCTAAATCATTGGATGAAAAAACAGACATTGAAATTGATTTAGAATCAAAACAAGTTTATTTAATTGAACCTGGAATTCAAAAAGCACATAAATTCTTTAGTATTGATAATCTATTTGATTTTAGAAATACTGAGGTATTTCACTTAATTATGAATGCCTTAAAAGCAATGTTTACTTTTAAAAAAGAAGTTGAGTATACTGTTCAAGGTAATGAGATTATTTTAATTGATCAGTTTACAGGAAGAACAATGCCAGGTAGAGCTTATAGTGATGGTTTGCAACAAGCATTACAAGCAAAAGAGGGTGTTGAAATTGAAGAAGAAACAACAACTTTAGCTACAATTACTTATCAAAATTTTTACAGACTTTATAATAAACTTTCAGGAATGACAGGAACTGCAAAAACTGAAGAAGAAGAATTCTTAAAAATATATAATACAAGAGTTATTGTTTGTCCAACAAATAAACCAATTATTAGAGTTGATGAACCAGACTTAACTTTTGGAACAATTAATGCTAAATTAAAGCACTTAGTAAAAGATTTAGAAGAAGTAACGCAATCTGGAAGACCAGTACTTATTGGAACAACATCAGTGGATTCTTCTGAACAAGTTTCTCATTATTTACAAAAGGCTGGTTTAAAGTTTGAAATGATTAATGCTAAAAATCACCATAGAGAAGCTGAAATAGTTGAAAAAGCTGGACAAGTAGGTTCTATAACATTAGCAACAAATATGGCTGGGCGTGGAACAGACATTAAACTTTCAGAAGATGCTAGAAAAAATGGTGGTCTGTTTGTTATGGGTATTGAACGTAACGAAGCAAGACGTATTGACAATCAGCTAAGAGGTAGAGCTGGTAGACAAGGTGATCCAGGGAGCTCAAGATTTTATATTTCTATGGAAGATGAATTAATGATTCGTTTTTCAGCTCCTAAATTAAGACAAATGTTTTTAAAATTGGGTGATGATCATATTAAATCAAGACTATTTACAAGAGCAATTACAAATGCTCAAAAAAAACTTGAGGGATTAAATTTTGATCAACGTAAAAATGTTCTTGATTACGATAATATTCTTTCACAGCAACGTGAAGCTATTTATTCACAAAGAGATTCAATTCTAGAACAAGAAACTTTAAAGGGAGTTATTGCGAGATTTCAATATACAATTGCATATGAAATTGTGGAAAGAAACTCAGAGCTTGTTAGAGGAGAAAGAACAATTAATATTTCTTCTCTAATAAAAGAAATTAACTCAAGATTTGTTATTGAAGGTTCATTAAGTGAAAAAGACTTTGGTGGATTAGAAAAAGCACAAATTGCAAAAAAGATTTCTGAAAGTATGATGGAATTATATTTAAGCAAAACAAATTCTGTACCACAAGAAGTTATAAGTGAAATGGAAAGAAGAACTATTCTTCAATCACTTGACTATCATTGACAAAAACACATTAATATAAATCAAAAATTAAGAAGTGGTATTTATTTACAACAATATGCACAAAATAATCCATTGCATGAATATGTAGAAGAATCAGCTAGGTTATTCAATAAAATGAAAATAATGATTGCAGAAGAAACAATTATTAAACTATATGGATCATTTGTAAGAGAAGTTGGACCAAATGAAAAAACTATTGAATTTAATAATGAAGAGCCAAAAACTATTAATATAAGTGATAAAGATATTGATCAAATTCTAGAAGAATGAGAAATTCCTAAAGAAAAATTTGCAAGAGCAAATGTTGATAAAAGATTTAAAGAACTTAAAAAGAACTTAAAAGGTAAAAAAGAAGAGTTAGAAAAAGTTAAATTTCAATATGCAATTCTTGAGGGCTTAATGAAAAAACTTGATGAAATTTTCTCTCAGCAACAAAAACAATCAGCTGAAATTCCTTTTGAAGAAGTTGAAAGAATGGTAACTAAATTTAAGTTGAAGAAAATCTTTACTGCAAAAGATGTTAAAGCAAGTTATGAAAAATTAGTTAAAAAAGAAACTGATGAAGCTGAAAAAACAAAATTACTAATTGAAACACAGATATTAATGGCATTAGCAACTGAATTAGAAAAAAAACAAAAAGAATTTAAGGTTTTAGATGAAAATGGTAAAGTTAAAAAAACATTTAAAACTAACCCTGATGGCTCAATTTCAGAAGAAGATATTGAAGACACTGAGCAAGTTCAAACAAAAACAAAAATTGGATAAAATATTTTTTTCTATTTTTTACAACAAGATAAATGTCTTGTTTTTTTAATTAATCTATGTAAAATATTGCTAGGCAATATTATTTCTAGGGGCCAATCTCTAGATTTTTTAGGTCTTATTAAAGAGGTAAAAAAATGGAAAGTAAAAATCAAAAATTTAGTATAGTTACAGAATATAAACCAGATGGAGATCAACCTAGCGCAATTAAGAAGCTGATTTCTGGTTTAAAAAACAATGTAAAACATCAAGTTTTAATGGGTGCAACAGGAACAGGAAAAACTTTCACTATGGCAAATGTAATTCAGGAAATGAATAAGCCAACTCTTGTTTTAGCTCATAATAAAACATTGGCAATGCAATTGTATATTGAGCTAAAAGAACTATTTCCAAATAATAGAGTTGAATATTATGTTTCTAATTTCGACTTTTATCAACCAGAGGCATATATTCCATCAAGAGATTTATATATAGATAAAGATGCAAAGAGAAATAATGATCTAGAAATGATGAGACTAAGTTCAATGAATGCATTAATGATTAGAAGAGATACAATAGTAGTTGCATCTGTTGCATGTATCTATGCAACACAAGATCCAAAAGAGTATGGAGATGTCTTTTTTGAATTAGAAGTTGGTCAAGTTTTATCTAAAAAGGAGTTATTAACTTTTCTTGTTCAAACAGGTTATACCCGAGATGAAAATGATTTAGCTATGGGTTATTTTAGCGCAAAGGGTGATGTTATAAGAATTGCACCAAGTTGAACTGATAAATATCATATTAGAATTTCAATGTTTGGAGATGAGATTGAAGCAATTGAAATGATAGATGTCTTAAATAATACGGTCTTAGAAAAAATTAGAATGTTTACGGTCTATCCAGCTGCAGCTTATGTTACGAACTTTGATAAAATGAAATTAGTTGTAGAAAATATTGGTAAAGAATTAAATCAGAGAGTTCAATGATTTCAAGATCAAAAGAAATTTATTGAAGCAGATAGATTAATGAAAAGAACTAAATATGACATGGAAACAATGACTGAGTTTGGAATATGTAGTGGAATTGAAAATTATTCGCCTCACTTAGATTTTAGAACTCCAGGTACTCCACCATTTACTTTAATTGATTATTTTGGTGAAGACTTTTTAACTATTATAGATGAATCTCATATGATGATTCCTCAACTGAATGCTATGTATAATACTGATAGAAGTAGAAAAGAAACTTTAGTTGAACATGGTTTTAGATTACCAAGTGCTATTGATAATAGACCTTTGAAGTTTCAAGAATTTGCAGGTAAATTAAAAAATGTAATCTATACATCTGCAACTCCAGGTCCATATGAACTTGAATTAGTTAATAATAATGTAATTGAGCAAATCATTAGACCTACAGGATTAGTAGATCCACAAATTGAAATTCGCTCAACTATTAATCAAATGAATGATATTGTAGATGAGATTAATAAAGTAGTTGCAAAAAAACAAAAGGTCTTTATAACTGCAATTACAATTAGAATTTCTGAAGATATCACAACTTATTTACAATCAAGAAACTTAAAAGTAGCATATCTACATTCAGAGTTAAAAACTTTGGAAAGAAATCAAGTGTTAACTGATTTAAGGAAAGGTGTTTATGATGTTATTGTTGGTGTTAACTTATTAAGAGAAGGTTTAGATATTCCTGAAGTAAGTTTGGTTTGTATTCTTGATGCAGATAAACAAGGTTTTTTAAGAAATACAAGGAGTTTAATTCAAACAATAGGAAGAGCTGCTAGAAACTCTGAAGGTCGTGTAATTTTTTATGCAGATTCAACTTCTCCTGCTATGAAAGAAGCAATTGAAGAAACTGATAGAAGACGAAATATTCAGCAAGAATATAATAAACTTCATGGAATTACTCCAAAAACTATTATTAAAAAAATTACAGATATTATCTCTGATTCAAATATTAGAAACAAAGTTGATGAATTAAAAAAACTAAAGAAAAAAGAAAAAGAAAAGAAAAAGGAAGATTTAATTTCTGATTTAAGAAAACAAATGTTGAGTGTTGCAAAAGAACAAAATTATGAAAAGGCAGCTGAACTTAGAGATCTTATTTTAGAGTTACAAGCAGAGGGGTAAAGGTTATTATGAACAAAAAAATTATTATAAAAGGAGCAAGAGAGCACAATTTAAAAAATATTGATATAGAAATTCCAAAAGAGAAGCTTGTAGTTTTTACAGGGTTATCTGGTAGCGGAAAATCATCGCTGGCTTTTAATACTATTTATGCTGAAGGTGAAAGAAGATACATTGAATCATTATCTTCATTCTCACGACAATTTTTAAAATCAGTTGAAAAACCTGATGTTGATGAAATTGAAGGTTTAAGCCCTGCTATTTCAATTGATCAAAAAACAACAAGTCATAATCCAAGATCAACTGTAGGAACAACAACAGAGATACATGACCATCTTAGATTATTATTTGCAAATATTGGAACTCCATTTTGTGTAAATGGTCATGGTCCAATTAAAACATCATCACTTAAAGAAATTATGGAGACTTTAAAAAGAGAAACAAAAGAAGATGATCAAATCTTTATTTTAGCTCCTGTTGTAAGAGATAAAAAAGGAACTCACAAAGATCTCTTTATAAAATTAAAAAGGGAAAATTTTTTAAGAGTACAAATAAATGGTGAAGTAAGAAATCTTGAAGAAGATATTCAATTGGAGCAAAATAAAAGACATAACATTGATATTGTTGTAGACAGATTAATTTTTAAAGCAGGTGATGAAGAACTTCAATCAAGAATTTATTCAGCAATTGAAGTTGGTCTAGGATACTCAAAGGGCCTTATTAAAATTTATTATCCAAAGAGAAATAATGAGACAAAACTATTTTCAACAAAATATTCTTGTAGTGAATGTGGTTTCTCAATACCAAATTTAGAAGCTAATTTATTTTCCTTTAATAAAAAAAATGGAGCTTGTGAAACTTGTTCAGGTTTAGGAGTTAATTTGGAAGCAGATCCAGGGTTAATAATTCCAGACCCTTCGTTATCTATTCGTGAAGGTGGTATTTTATATTATAAAAACATTGTTGATTCAACAAATATTGAATGACAAAAATTTAAGTTACTTTGCGATTATTATTTGATTGATATAAATTCTCAAATAAATAAATTAAGTGAAAAACAAATAAATGTTATTTTATATGGAAGTGACGAGCCAATTGAAACTAAAATTACTACTGTAAGTGGAAATACATTAAGAGCTTTTGATTATATTGAAGGAATTGCAAATATTATTGAAAGAAAATATATTGAAACTAAATCAGAAGATAATAGAAAATATTATGGAAAATATATGATGTCAAAAGTTTGTAAAACTTGTAAGGGAAAAAGATTAAATGATATTGCATTAAGTGTTAAAATTAATGACATTTCAATTGCAGACTTTGTAGAATTAACTATTGAAGAGGAGTTAACTTTCCTACTAAATTTAAATTTAAATGAGCAACAAGCAAAAATTGCAAGTCTTGTTTTAAATCAACTTGTTTCAAGAATTAGTTTTTTAAATGAAGTTGGTTTAAATTATCTAACACTTTCTAGAAGTGCAACAACTCTTTCTGGAGGAGAAGCTCAAAGAATTAGACTAGCAAAACAATTAGGTTCAAAATTATCAGGAGTTCTTTATGTTCTGGATGAACCTTCAATTGGTTTACATCAAAGAGACAATGATAAATTAATTACTACTTTAAAAAAACTAAGAGATTTAGGAAATACTTTAATTGTTGTAGAACACGATGAAGATACAATGAAAGCTTCAGATTGAATTGTTGATATTGGACCTGGTGCTGGAGTTGAAGGTGGAAATATTACAGCACAAGGTACATATGAAGACATTTGTAAAAATCCAAATTCCTTAACAGGACAATATCTATCTAAACAATTATCAATACCTACACCAAAAAAACGTAGGGGTGGTAATGGCTTAAAAATTGAAATAAAGGGAGCTACTGAAAATAACTTAAAAAATATTGATGTAACTCTTCCATTAGGTAAATTTATCTCAGTTACAGGAGTTAGTGGAAGTGGAAAATCAACTTTGGTTGAAGAAGTTATTTATAAAGGATTAAAAAAAGAATTGAACAAAGAATTAATTCGTCCAGGTAAATATAAATCAATGAAAGGTTGAGAAAACATTGATAAAATAATTTATGTATCACAAGATCCTATTGGTAAAACTCCAAGATCTAATCCAGCTACATATACATCTGTTTTTGATGATATTAGAGATCTTTACACAGAAATCCCTGAGTCTAAAATTAGGGGTTATAAAAAAGGAAGATTTAGTTTTAATGTTCCTGGTGGAAGATGTGATTCATGTTGAGGAGATGGTGTTGTTCGTGTTGATATGCAATTTCTTGGATATGTAGAAGTGGTTTGTGAAATATGTGATGGAAAAAGATATAATGAAGAAACTCTTCAAATAAAATATAGAGGAAAAAATATTTGAAATGTCTTAAGTATGACTGTTCAAGAAGCTCATGATTTTTTTGAAAATATTCCTAAAATTAGAGAAAAATTAGAAACAATACTAGCAGTAGGTCTTGGTTATATAAAATTAGGACAAAATGCAACAACTCTTTCTGGAGGAGAAGCACAAAGGGTTAAATTATCAACTTTCTTATTAAAAAGACAAACTGGAAAAACTTTATTTTTATTAGATGAACCAACAACAGGTCTACATATTGATGATGTAAAAAGATTAATAAGTGTTTTAAATATTTTAGTTGATCAAGGAAATACAGTTTTAACAATTGAGCATAATCTTGATTTTATAAAAGTTTCAGACTATGTGATTGATTTAGGTCCTGAAGGTGGAAGCGGAGGAGGAACTATTCTTGCTACTGGTACACCAGAACAAATAATTGAAAATAAAGACAGTTTTACTGCCAAATATTTAAAGGAGTATTTAAATGATTAGTGTCGAAGAAAATTTAATACCTTCTGAAATAATTTTTAAAAAGAACTATAATTTAAAAAAATTATTAGAAGATATTGGTAATCCTCAAAATAGTTTTAATGTTATTAATGTTGTAGGAACAAATGGTAAAGGATCAACTTCACAATTTATTTTTAACGGTTTAAAAACCAAGTTTAAAAAAGTTGGTCTATTTATATCACCTGCCTTTTTAAATCAAAATGAAAGAATTCAATATAATGGTGAAATGATTTCTGATGAAAATTTAAAAAGGTTGCTAGCAGAAAATCAAAAGTTAATTAAAAAATATGAGTTAACTTTTTTTGAAATTTGAACTCTTATTGCAATTTTATATTTCTATGAATTAAAAATTGATATAGCTGTTATTGAAGCAGGAATTGGTGGCTTAAAAGATTCAACGAATGTTTTTGAAAAACAATTAGCAGTTTGTGTTACTTCTCTTGGTATGGATCATCAAGAAGTTTTGGGATATACAATTGAAGAAATTATTTATCAAAAATTAACTATTGCAAAACAAAATGTCAAAATATTTTTAAGTGCAGATAATATAAAATATAAAAAAATTATTAAAAAAGTAAATGATAATCCAAAGGTTTTCACAAAAAAAATTATTGATCCAATATATTTTCAAAGTTTCAATAAGGGATTAGCTATTGAACTACTTAATTATTTGGGTATTACAATAAACTCCTTTGAAGAAGCTCCACTTGGTAGGTATAGTTTATTAAAGAAAGAACCAATGTTTATTATAGATGGTTGTCATAATTATGATGGTGCTTTAAAACTATCTAAGCAAATAAAACAAATTAATGACCTTATAATTTTGTTTGGGGCAAGTGAAGGAAAAGACTATAAAAAAATATTGGATGGCTTAAAAAAAAGAGATAGAAAAATTTATTTAACAGAATTTGATCATAAAAAATCTTGAAAAATAAATAAGAGAGAGTTTGCAGATTTTACAATTGTTAAAGATTGAAAAAATTTTCTTAAAGATAATGAGCATAAAAATATATTAGTTTGTGGAAGTTTATACTTTATTCCATTAATATATAAATGAAAGGAGGAAGAGTAAAATGTCTTTATACTTATATACAAATATTGCAGCGATATTTCTTGTCCTTGGCATTCTATTGTGTGCTTTGGCATTAGAAAATTTCACTTTCAAAAAAATTAGTTTAAAGCACTTAACTGTAATTTCATTATTTTCAGCTTGTAGTGCCGTATTAACTGGTTTCACTTATAATTTTCCACCAATTTTTGGAAATATTCATATTGCTTTAGGGGATTGAATTATCTTTCTAATAGGTCTATTATTTGGTCCATTATGTGGAGTTATCTCTGCAATTTGTACAGATACCTTAATGGCAATTGTTATGCCAAGTAGTTATGGTTATCATGGTGGTTATATGTTTGGTAAATGTGTTTTAGCATTTTTTGGATCTCTTGTTTTCTTAACAAGATCACAAAATAAAATATTATTAAAAGTAATAATATTATATTCAGTAGCATATATTTTTCAAAGTTTAATATTAAATCAAATTTGAATGATGTCTTGAAAAGGAAATGCTGCTTGGGTTGATTTTGCAGCTAAATTAATTAAGTTGCCAATAACTTTACCAATTTATATCTCCTTTACTTATTTAACATTTTTACCTATAAGAAAAATGTTAAAAAATTGAAATACTGAGTTTGTATGGTGTTTTAAAACGGAATATTTATTAAAAAATCTAGATTACTAAATCTAGATTTTTTAATAAATTTATTAGTTATAATTATTATTGAGGTAAAAAAATGAGTAAACTTTATGCAAAAAAAATAATTGAAGAATTTAAACTAAAAGTAGTTTCAGGTCAAAATAAGTTGGAAAATCAAATTGATGTGTATGGAATTAATAGAGCAGGTTTAGAACTAACTGGTTACTTTGAAAATGGAGAGAAGTCTCATAGAATAATTGTTATGTCTACAAAGGAATATTTGTATATTATGAACTTCGAAGAAAAAGAAAGAAGATTAAGATATCAGAAGCTTTTTTCAAGAAATATACCTTTGATAATTCTTACAGATAAATTTGAAGATAATTTAGCAATTGAGGTTGCTAAAGAAACAGACTCTTTACTTGTGAGAACTAGAACAGAATCAACAAGTGATTTTACTCAAAATGTTCTTGAATTTATGGATGACTATTTCGCACCTGTAGTTGAAGTGCATGCTTCTTGTGTAAATATCTTTGGTAAGGGCGTACTATTAATTGGAGAATCAGGAATAGGGAAATCAGAAATTACATTAGACTTAGTAAAAACAAATCACTTATTTGTAGGTGATGATAGAATAGTTATTACAAAAAAATCAAATGAATTATATGGTAAAAGCCATGAAATATTAAAAAATTTAGTTGAGGTTAGAGGAATTGGCATAGTGGATGTTTCACAAACAAATGGGTATCAAGTTATTTTAGAAAAAACAAAGATTGATCTTGTTATTGAATTAACACAATTTAAAAAAAATGGTATTGATGATTCAGAAAGATTAGGAACTTCTTTTGCAACATATGAAATATTAGGCGTTTTAGTTCCCTATATTAAAATTCCAGTTTCTTCAGGAAGAAATATTCCAAATATAATTGAAGCAGCAGTTGCTAAATTAAAAATTAAGCAAAGTGGACTTTATAAAGATGAGACTGAGATCCTAAGCGAAAGAGCAATTAATTTTAATAATGATTAATTTTTTATCTAATATTATTTGAGAAAATGGAGAAAAGATTCCATATGAATCTGATTCACTATCATTTTTATATTCGCTTTTGGTTGTTGCTGGTGTTTTAAGTGTAATATTTGTTTCTGCTTTCAAATTATATAAAAGAGGAATTCCACTAAAAGATTTTATGAATGGAATATATATATCATTACCAGTGGGAATTATTGGAGCAAGTATATTTGGAAAATTAGGATCATCAGGAGATCAGTGAAAGTTATATATGTTAATTTTCTTTTGGGAACCTGGAATGAGTTTTTTTGGTTCGATGCTTTGTGGAGGAACTGCTGCATTTTTATGACTATGACATAAAAGTAGATATACTAAAATTTCAATTTATGTTTATGCAGATTGCATTGTTCCAAATATATTATTAGGTCAATCAATTGGAAGATGAGGTAACTTATTTAATCACGAAATATTAGGAAGAGAAGTACACGATTTAAATAAAATAAATTGATTACCAGACTTTATATGACATAGATTATTTTATTTCAAAGATTTAACTACATCTTCGGAATTGGAAACTCTTCAATTTCGTGAACCTCTATTTTTGTATGAATCTTTTGCAACATTACTTCTTTGAATTTTAATTACTTTTGTTTTTGCTAACTTGTGAAAATTAATTAGTAAAAAGCCATGAAAAGTTGATCCAGAAAACTTCCCATGCAAATGAAATAAAACTTTTAAGTCTATTTATGAAGAAGATTTAAAAAGTTATAATACACAAACTACTATTGAATATTTAAAAGATAAAGATGGTAAATTATATTTATCAACATCATGAGTTTGAAAAAAAGCTTATACATTGTATGAGCCTCCAAAAGATTTAGTTGAAAAAGCACAAGAAAAAATAGATAAAAGAAAAATATTAGCAATAAAGGCAAAACAAAAGTATCAGTCTATAGTTAAAAAAAATAATGAAGAAATTGAAAAGCAAAGAATTAAATTAAAAAGTAATAAAATAACTAAACAAGACTTTTATAATTTTAAAAATGAATTAAAGAAAAATAGTAAAGCTGAATTGCAGAAATTAAAATTAGAAAAAAATCAGCTTATAGTTTTTGTAAAAAGAGATTCCAAAGAACTTTATGGGATAAATAATCCAAATAATTATAAAATTATTCATAGTGGAGTATTAGCAGGAATATATATCTTAGGTTATACTATTATAAGACTTATCCTTGATCAGTTAAGAAATCCTTATGAATTAACTGTAAAAAATAATGAGGTTTTAAATTATTTATTTTTAGCAGGATTTTTGCTATTAGGATTGTCTGTAATTATATTTGCACAATTTATAGCTCCAAAAAAATGAAGGGAAGAAGGTTGATTATATGAAAAATCATATTAATGTTGATTATGATTTGATAATAGCAGGTGCAGGACCTGCTGGTTTGAGTGCAGCAATATATGCTGGTAGAGCAGGTTTAAATGTACTAGTTTTAGAAAAAGAAGCACCTGGAGGTAAGGTTATTAAAACTGGAGAAATTGAAAATTACCCAGGGTTTACAAATATTCAAGGACCAGATTTAGCTATGCACTTTTTTGAGCAAGCAACAGCAATGGGGGCAAAATTTGAGTTCTCTGGTTTAAAAGATTTTGAAAAAAAAGAATCCTTTAATATAACATTAGAAAATGGAAAAACTTTAACTTCAAAAGCTTTAGTAATTGCTACTGGAACAAAGGAGAATTTATTAGGGGTTCCAGGAGAAATTGAGCTTTATGGTAAGGGAGTTTCTTATTGCGCTGTTTGTGATGGAAGTTTTTATAAAGAAATGCCTGTGGCAGTTGTTGGTGGAGGTTATAGTGCAATTGAAGAGGCTATATTTTTAACAAGATTTGTTTCAAAAGTATATTTAATTCATAGAAGTAAAAAATTTAGAGTGGATAATAAAACATTGGAAAAGGCTAAATCTAATGAAAAAATAGTATTTATTTTGGATTCGATTGTTGAAAGTATTGAAGGTAGTGAGAAAGTGTCACTAATTAAAATCAAAAATATTTTAGAAAATACTACATCAAAAATTGATGTAAATGCTATTTTTCCATTTATTGGACATTATCCAGTTACAAGTTTTGTAAAACAAATTCAGATATTAAATGAGGAAAAACACATTATTGGTGATGAAAGAATGAAAACTAAAATAGAGGGTCTATTTGTGGCTGGAGATGTTAGAAATACACCATTTAGACAAATTGCAACAGCTACCTCTGATGGAGCAATTGCGGGTCAAAATGCTGTAAATTATATTGAAAATCTTGATTAATTATCAAGGTTTTTTATTAATTGCTATGTTAAAATAATTTAAGTTAAAAAGGTGTTGAAAAAATGTTTTATAGCTGAATACAAAAGGACAATTGAAAAGAAGCTACAGAATGATGAACTGTCAGAGATGATTATGGAATTATTCATGTTTATGCACTAACAATGACTTTAGGAGTTATTTTTGCTGTCGGTATTTCTGCAATAAAACTTTATAGAAGAGGAGTTTCACTTACTGAATTATGAATTGGAGCAGCTATAATTGTTCCAGTATCTTTAATAGGAGCAAGTTTTTTTGGTAAGTTAAATGCGGCAGGTTATGGTCAAAATAACTCTGGTTTTTTTGGGCTATTTGCTTTCTGAAATGGTGGTATGGCAATTCATGGTGGAGTTTATGTTGGAACTTTGGCAGGATTAATAATATTTTATTTTTTAGGTAGAAGAACAAAAGTATCATTGTGGGTTTATACTGATTGCATAATTCCAAATATTCTTATTGGTCAAGGAATTGGAAGATGAGGAAATTTCTTTAATCATGAAATATTTGGTAAACCATTAGCAGAATGGAATTCAAAATCTACTACTTTAAATTGATTGCCACAAGTAATTAGAAGAAATATGGTTTGAACTTATTCTGGAAAAGATGGCGAAACTTTAAACGGTTTAGTACTTGAAAATGGTAAAGATTATATTATGTCTCCAATATTTTTATATGAGTCAATGAGTTTAATAGCAGCATGATTAATAATAACTTTTATAATTCCTAATATTGGTAAATGATTTGGAAAAAAACCTTGAAAACAAGAAACATCATTTACAGGACTTTCTAACTATGAAGCTTGAAAACTTTCTAAATTTAATATTTGAAAAAGAGAAGTATATGCAAATCATCATAAAAAAGAAATTGAATTATATAAAACAGAAATAACTAAAATTGATGATAAAAATTATATTAAAAGAAAATGAAAACAAGGAAAACTTTTATCCGAATGTAACAACCCCGAAAACTATACTTTAATTAGATCGGGGGTGCAAGCAGGAGCATATTTCTTTGCATGAAACTTGGTAAGATTCATTTTAGAAGTAGGAAGACCAGATGATCATTTATTCTTAATGTATCAAAGAACTTTATCTTTAACCATAATTGGTTTATCAATGTTCTTTGGTTTATTAGTAGCAATAATGGCGCAATTTGTTTTTCCATATTTATTTAGAACTACAGGTTTTATATATGAACAAGAATATTTCTACTTAGACCATGAAAATAATAAGGAGTTTAAAAAGGAAATAGAAACAAAGAAAATAGAGAAAAACAAGATTAAAGAAGAAAAAGCAAGACAAAAATTAAAAGAAAAATTAGAAAAAAAATAGGAGGGTAATATGTCTTTTGCAATGGAAGTTAAAGAAGAAATTTTGAACCACACTTTTACAAATGAGCAAAAGATTATGTTACTCTCTGGTTTTATAAAATATAATGGTGAAATTATATATGCAAATAGTGGAGTTGCTTTAAGACTTACAAGTAATAGTAATAATATTATTAGACATATATTTTCATTTTTGAAAACAATATATAATGGAAAAATTGAGATATCAATTATACAAGTTCAAAAACTTAGAAATAGTAAAAGTTATCAACTTACGTTAACTGAAAATGTCATTGAATTTTTATCAGAAAATGATATATTTCTTCCAGAGTTAGCAAATAAAATAATTGAAATTAATTTAGAAAAATATATTAAAAAAACTTGAGAAGGATTAACACGAGCCTATATTTCTGGACTATTTATAGCTATTGGAAGTGTTAATTCTCCTGAAACTACAAATTATCATTTAGAGTTACAATTTAAAGAAAATGAATCAGCTCAATATATTAGAAAAGTTTTAAAGAAATACCACTTTAACTTTAAAACTACAAATAAAAGAAATAAAATAGTTTGCTATATTAAAAAATCTATAGCTGTTTCTGATTTCCTAAAATTTATAGATGCTCCAATTTCTGTTATGAAATTTGAAAACACAAGAATTAATAGAGATGTTAGCAACAATATAAATAGAATGATAAATATAGATATCTATAATCAGCAGAAATCGTCAGAGACTGGATTAAAGCAGATAGAAGAGATTAACAAGATTATAAAAAATAATCTTCTTTTGGAATTATCGCCTAAAGCTCAGTTACTGTCAGAAATAAGATTAGAGAATCCAGACGCATCATTTTCAGAATTGGAAGTCTTAATGAACGATAAAAATATATCAATAACAAAATCTGGAATAAGCAATTTGTTTAGAATGATAAATAAATTGGCAAATACAATTGGAGAATAAATATGGAAAAAAACATTATAAAAACATTTAGTAAGAACATGAAAAGAATAAGGGTAGATGCAAAATTAACACAGGAAGAATTAAGCTTCACTTCAGAGCTACACAGAAATTATATTTCCGATACTGAAAGAGGTAAAAGAAATATATCATTAAAATCTGTTGAAAAAATAGCAAAAGCACTAAATGTAGAGCCAATTGAATTTTTTAGGGACGTAGATTAGTATTAAAAAAAACAGAACTTAGATTCTGTTTTTTTTTTTTTTTTAATAAACAATAACTTTAGTTAATTTATCAAAATCTGCATTATTCTTAATATTTTTGTAACCTTCATACAAAATGTATGATTTAAAGCCCTTTGCTTTTAAACTCTTATAAATAGATAAATGACTTCTAGAGTCTTCATCAATAATCAGTATCTTATTTTTTTTGTCTAATATTTTAAAATACTTTAAATTAAAAGTAAGTAGAGGAATATTTATAGATCCTTTAAGGTGATTTTGGTTATATGAAATGCTATTTCTAATATCAATTACTTGTCACTTTTTACTCTTTAAAATATTATTGAGACTTTTCATATTCTTTGTTTTATATTTAGATTTAAAAGCATTTTTTCTAAAAATTTTTTCTAAAAATTTAAATACATATTCTAGTCATTGCATTTTTTATCACCAAACTAATTATAACTTGAAAATAATAAATTTTCATAATGCTTATTGGAATAATTCTCTTAATTATTCCATTTTATAGAAAGATAGATGTATAAAATATTCTTTTTTTGTAGCAATTGTAGTATTATATACTTAATGAATGGAGGCCTTGTATGAATTTACTTGCCGGAACAGCGTCACAACAGACACTAGCAAATCAAATAATTTTAGGTTTTGAAATTCTTGGATTAATTGTCTCAGTATTAATGATAATTGTTGGTTTAGTACAGAACAAAAGCTCGCAAACTGGATTAAGTGCATTAAATGGTGGTAATGATGAATTATTCTCAAACTCCAAAGAGAGAGGTATGGATAAGACAACATCAATTTGGATGTTCAGCTTAGGAATTACACTATTTATAATTACAATTGTAATGGGAATTATTTCAAACACTGTTCTAAGTTAATAGTGTTTTTTTTAATAGAAAGAGAATTTATGAAAAATATAATATTGGAGCGGTTAAAGAAAAAAGATAGACTGCATTTAAATGATTTAACTAGTAATATTAATGGAAAATATGAAAGCATTACGGATGCTTTAAGATTACTTCAAGAAGAGCATTTAATTGGTTGGACTAAAGAAAATGTTATTTATTTTGTTGGAGAAAAATATAGAATCGGGTCAATAAAAATAAATGATAAAGGGTTTGGATTTATAAAAGAATTAAACAGCGAAGATGATGATTTCTTTGTACCCCCAAACGCACTTAATGGTTCTATTTCATCTGATGAAGTTATTTTTACTGTTCAAAAAGAAAATGATGATAGACTTAAAGCAAATGTAGAAGACATTGTTTTAAGAACTAAAACATCATTAATTGGAGAAATGAGAAAAAGTAGTTGTGGTAGATTTATAGATTTCATTCCGAATGAACCTGGATTTAAAAATTATAGAATCGTATTAGTTAATTTGAAAGATTTTAAGTTAAAAGAAGATTTAATTGTAAAAGTTAAAATATTAGATGTAAGAGATAGAAAACTATTTACAAGAATTCAAAAAATTATTGGAGATGCAAATAAGGCAATAGATAGAATTATTTCAATTGCTTACGAATTTGATATTAAACCAGAATTTAATAAATTGACATTAGATAATGCAATTGAAGTTGCAAAACCAATTGATTATAAAGATGAAAAAATTAAAAGAAGACTTTCCAACTCTTTAATTAATAAAAATTTAGTAACAATAGATGGTGCTGATTCAAAAGATTTAGATGATGCAATTTATGTCGAAAAAACAAATAAGGGATATAAACTTATTGTAGCTATTGCAGATGTAAGTTATTATGTAACTCCATTTTCACCTTTAGATAATACAGCCTTATTTAGAGGTAATTCTGTTTATTTAGCCAACAAAGTAATACCAATGTTGCCTGAAAAATTATCTAATGGAGTTTGTAGTTTAAATCCCAATGAAGAAAAACTTTGTATGGTAGCAGAAATGGATTTTGACCTAAAAGGAAATGTTATAAATAAAAAAATTTATGAATCAATCATGATATCAAAAGCACGTTTAACTTATAAACAAGTTAATGAACTTTATTCTCAAAAAAATGTAGAGATTAAAGAAGAAATTATAGATATGCTAATGACAGCAAAAGAACTTCATGAAATAATTGATGTGGAAAGATCAAATAGAGGAGCAATTGAATTTGATATTGCAGAACCAAAAATAATATTGGATAAGGATTCTAATGTTATTGAAATTGCAAAGCGTGGAAGAGGTATTAGTGAAAAATTAATTGAGAACTTCATGGTAAGTGCAAACGAATGCGTAGCAAGTGTTATTTTTGAAAAGAAATTGCCCTTTATTTATAGAAATCATGATGTTCCAAAAGAAGAAAACCTTATTGAATGGCATTCAATATTAAGAGCTTTAGGAGTAAACGTAAAATTAAATGAGTTGGATAAAATAAATCCAAAAATGATTAAACATGCCTTAACTCAAATTGAAAGTCAAATAACAGATCCTACTGAAAGAGATGTTATTAATATTACTTTATTAAAGTTTATGGAAAAAGCTGCATATGAATTGGAGAATATAGGACACTTTGGGTTAGCAAGTAATTGCTATACACATTTTACAAGTCCAATTAGAAGGTACAGTGATTTAATTGTTCATAGATTTTTAAAGCAGTACTTAATTAGTAAGGATTTAAGAGATCTAAAGTTAGAGCAAAATAAAAATTTTGTTTTAAAAGCTTGTGGAATTATTAATGATACTGAGAAACAAGCAGTTTCAGCCGAAAGAGAAGTTAATAAAGTATGTATGGCTGAATATATGCAATCTAAAATTGGTCAAGAGTATGAGGGAATAGTTGCTGCAGTCTTGAAGTTTGGTATTTTTGTGCAACTAGAAAATTGTGTTGAAGGATTAATTCATATCTCAGAACTTCCTGACTTTACTTTTGAAGAAAAGACAAATATTATGGTAAACAAACAAAACAAAATCTTTAGACTAGGTCAAAAAGTAAAAATAAAAGTAAAAAATGCAGATGTTAAAAAAAGAATTATAGACTTTGTGCTTGTTTAATGGTGGTGATAAATATGGGTGAGCATGTATTATTAAAAAATAAAAAAGCATATTTTAATTATGAAATATTAGATACTTGAGAAGTAGGAATAGTTTTAACTGGTCCAGAAATTAAATCAATCAGAAATAAGGATGTTTCTATTGAGGAATCTTTTATTCTTATTAGAAAAGGTCAAGTCGAAATTTTAAATATGAATATAAAAAATTATGAGTTTGCAAATCACATTAAGCAAGATCCGTCTAGAAATAGAGTTTTGCTTATGCATAAAAGTGAAATAAAAAAGATTATAAAAAGAGTTCAGTTAGAGAACCTTACTCTAATTCCTTTAAAATTATATTTAAAAGATAACTTGGCAAAATTACAGATAGCTTTAGGTAAAGGGAAAAGAGAAATTGATAAAAGAGAAACAATTAAAAAAAGAGATATTGAAAGAAGGTTAAATAAAATAAAATAAAAATTTATTTTGTGATTATAAAATATTTTATTAACTTTTAATAAATGCTATAATCTCATTGTTATAAAAAGGAGAAAAAGAGATGAGACAAACAGCGTATATTTTTTCAATTATAAGTACAGTATTAACATCGTTTTTACTAATACCATTAATTTGAATGATTCCAATGACAATAGCTACTAAAAAGACTATTGGTGATAATCAACCACATATCGCTTTAGGAATTTGTAGTATATTCTTTATGGGACTATTTGGGTTGGTATCTGGTATATTAATCTTAATTCCTGAAGAACAATAGTTTATTAAATCTTATATTAATTTATAAGATTTTTTTTATTTATATATAAAAAAATCTCCTTATATAAATTTTTGATTTTTAGTCATATCTATATTTAGAGAATTATATTTAATCTTAAAATTTTAATTAGCTTTAAATATCTTTATTTTCTTCATTTACATTATTTTTATTTTCTTTTTTGTATTTACTATATTCTACACAAATCATAATACCACTTGCAAGCATTAAACCAGCGGGCACTATATTTAAAAAACCATAGTTAGTTGTCAATAATGATAATAGTGATAAACCTGCTACAACTATTTCCATTATTCCTGCTGTAAATACTCTTTTTTTGTTCTTTGACTTTAAATATACTAGAATTATAATATATAAAATCAGTGAAATTGCTAATGGAACAATTAGAAATATAATTGAAACTATATAAAATACTGATTCTGCTTCTTGTTGTATTATTGAAGCCGTGCTTATTATTGCAATACTTGCTAATACTGTTACTAGTACGCTAAAAACTATTGATATTATAGTTCCTGCTATACCTAAACTTTTTGATGTTTTAGTCATATTTTTTCCTCCTCTTAAATAATAGTTGATTTTTAGGATAAAACAACTTATTTATACAAAATTTAATAGCACTAAAATTTGTATGAATAATGTTTTATAATATAACTATGGGGGTGTCCCGGTTTCGACAGGATATGGCCGACTCATAACTGCAGTGGTTTGGTAGACCTTAATACTACTAGGTTTGATAAAATGCAAACGAAGAAAAAAATGAATTTGAAATGCCAGCATTTATGATCAATAATGCATCAGCTGGAGTTGCTTTAGCAGCTTAATAAACTTTTAAAGTTTATAGTGTTTTAACGTTATGAAGTGTGTTTGTGCTTCATTGATTAACGTATTACCTAGCACAATAGAACAAATGATTCTAATAATAAATTTGTTTGAAAATAATTATTAGCGCTAGAAATTTAAATCTTGTTGACTCTGTTGGTTTTTAGTGTAAGTTAGAGACAACTAAACTGTAGACGTTATGGGTTGGAGTATTTTGGACGCGGGTTCGATTCCCGCCATCTCCACCATTTTTTTATGCTTAATTGTTTTATGAGAAAGGAATGTAATTTTATGGATATTATAAGTGTTTTAATTACATGTCTTTCTTATACAGCAATTATTGCTTTTTGTTATACTTTAGTTTGAGGTTTAACAAGACATCTATTTAAGAAAATAGAAATATATTATGAAATACTTTTAGGTTTTATTTTAGGTTTTGTTTCAACATTTTCTCTTATTATAATTTCAATTCTTAAAATTAACACTGGTAATTTAGGAATAACAATTTTGCTACCAACTTTCTTATATTGAGTGGCCATAGTTTTTATTTCACCATTTAGTGGTATTGGAATTTTGACTTGTAATATTTTAAACCTAGCAGTTTTTTCTTCACTTTTTAGTGATTACTTTGGGAAACCTACTGGGGCTTGGAATATAACAATGTTAACGTTGGCTTATATAATTCCTGTTGTAAATTACTTAATATCAAGATTTTGAATTAAAGTTTCAAATTGATCAAATTGGTCAATAACAACAATTAGCATACTTATAGTTGGTTTAATTTGAGCTTTAGCTACAATTAAAAATTCATTAGCTCTTGATAATTTAACAAACTTACTTTTTTGATTGGGAAGTGGTTATTTGGCTTATGCATATATTGCTGTTATAAATCAAATATACTTGCATGCTTTAAAACTTCAAAATATTGTAGTGTATGATAATACTTATTATTTGAATTTCACATCAGCTCATCAACAAATTTCAAATAAGATTCAAGAACATAAATATAAGTATGGATTATATGTAACATATTTCATTTCAAATTTTGAAAAGTTTGAATCAAAAGTAAATGGAAGTATAAGAGAGGAAGTTGTAAATTCAATTTCAGAGGAAAGTTATACTTTATTGCAACAACAATTTCCTAATGCAATATTCTTTAAACCAAATTATAAAACATTTGCAACTTTTATCCCATTTGAAATTAAAGATGAATTTAGTGAAAAAAATAATTTGGAGTTAAAAAAAATCAAAGATATTTTTTCTAAGGTTAATACGTTATTTATAATTTCCAATTATAAGATTAGTGTAAAGCTAAAATCAATTTGTTCTTTCTATGGACTACATTCAAATAATTTAGATACCTTATTAGAATATAATTTACATGTTGAAAAGGATTTATTACTTAAATATCAAGATGAAAATATAGTTGTTAATCCAATGGAGATAATAAAAGAGAAAAATCAAAATAAGAAAATGTTGTCTCTAAATGAAATTGCAAATTTAAATCAGTTTGTAACTTTGTTTGAACCAATTTATTCAACTGATAAAAATGACTTTGAGTATTATTTTTTAAACGGTCTTATAGGTGGTATGGATATAAATGCGGATGAATTTTCTCAAAAAAGCCAATTGATAATGGATATGGGCTTATCGTCTTTATTTTTAAGATATATCTCGCTGCATTCATTAAAAAAAATGGCTAAGCAAAATGATAAAATAAAGAACAAGAAATTTTTTACAAATTATGACAGTGATTATTTATCTGATAAAGATTTTGATTCAGACGAGTTTATTTTAAAATTAAAAAATCTTAAAATAAACTTATTTAAATTAGTGCTTAATTTTGATATAAATAAAGAAGTAGATGATAAAAAAGAGTTGGAGAAAAATATTGAAAGGCTTAAAAAACACGGGATTCAGATATCAATAAGTAATTTTGGTTCTCTTAAAACAGATTTTACTTTATTAAATTCTTACAAACCTGATTTTATTGTTCTAGAAAATGAAATATCAAAAAAAATAAATTTTGTAAAGGAAAATGAAAATATAGTAATTGAAAGTTTAAAAATGGCAAAAAAGTTAGAGGCAAAATTAGTAGCTTCATCAGTAAATAGCTATTTGATTTATAAACATCTTAAACAATTAGGAGTTAAATTATTTACGGGTGAATTAATTGGAAGTTCAATAGAACCAAGAGAAAATATATCAGATGAGTTAAAATATTTATTAAACAAATAAGAAATAAGAGGGAATAATATGTTGGAAAGAGAAGAAAAGTTAAAGACGTTAAGTGAAGAAATTGAAAAAGCAATTCAAGCAAATGATATAAAAGAGTTAAGAAAATTAGAGGAAAATCATTATCCACAAGATATTGCTGAGGCTCTTGAAAAATTAGATGAGAAAATAATAATTGTTGCATTAAGATTATTCACAAATGATACAAGTAGTGAAATATTTCCTCATCTTGATACAGATATTCAAGAAGAAATAATTAACAAGATGTCTTCAAAACAAGTTAGTCAGTTATTCTCAGAATTATATACAGATGATATTGTAGATATATTAGAGGAAATGCCTTCTAATATTGTAAAGAAGATTTTAAGAGCTTCAACTCCTGAAGCTAGGGCTCAAATAAATAGTATTTTAAAATATAACGATGATACTGCTGGAAGTATTATGAGTGTTGATTATACTAGATTTAAAATTAATTGAACTGTTACAGAAGCAATTGAAAAAATTAGAGAAAGAGATGAAGAGTCAGAAGATCATAATACATTTTATGTAGTCGATGATTTAAATAATTTAAAGGGAATAGTTGAATTAAAGGATTTAGTTTTTTCAAAAGGTGAATCACTATTATCTGAAGTAATGGATGAAAGAGTTATATTTGCTCATACAAAAGATGATCAAGAAAGCGTTATAGAACTATTTAAAAAATATGATATTACAACTCTTCCAGTTATTAATGTTCAACAGAAACTTGTAGGAATTGTTACTGTAGATGATGTTTTAGATGTAATTGAAGAAGAAGTAACTGAAGATATCCACAAAATGGCTGGTATAAGTCCAACAGATGATGAATATTTTAAGACAAGTATTTGAAAAATGGTTAAATCTAGAAGTGTTTGATTATTGCTATTAATGATTTCTGCTACTTTTTCACAAATTATAATCTCAGTTTTTATAAAAATTTATCACTCCAAAAGTGAAACCAATATTTCAGAGGCAAGTTACATTATTATGATGTTATTAACACCTTTATTAACTGTAATTTCTGGAACTACAGGTAATGCTGGAAGTCAATCTTCAACGATGATTGTAAGGGCATTATCCTTAAAAGAGGTTGAAACTAAAGATTATGCAAGAGTAATGTGGAAAGAATTTAGAGTAGCTATTATTACAGGTTTAATACTTGTTTTAGTAAATTTTATAAGAATGGTAATTATCTATTCAATTGAATTTAAAGGCAATTTAAAAGATCCCAAAATATGGTATACAATTGCTACACTTTCAATTGCTATGTATCTATCATTAATAATGGCAAAATTAATTGGAGGAACTCTTCCAATAATTGCTAAAAAACTTAAATTAGATCCTGCACTTATGGCAGCTCCATTATTGACAACTTTAGTAGATGCTTTATCAACTGCATTATTTTTCTCAATAGGTTTAATTTTCTTTGCAAGTTATATTTAGGAAATTTATATGAGATTAAGAAATAAAAATTGAACAAAAGATTTTATTGAAGAAAACTTAAAGTTCTTAATAACTACAGAAGAAAAAATTAATCCGACTAAATTCTTTCTAAAAAAACAAGATACTTTTTTAGAAATAGGTTGTGGAAAAGGACAATTTGTCATTAATCAAGCAATTGAAAATTCTAATAAAAATTTTATTGCCATGGAAAAGGAAAGTACTGTAATAGGAGTTGCTTTAAAAAAGGCACTTAATAAAGAAAATTTTAATCTAAATAATTTACTGTTTTTAAATAGGTTTGCCGAAAACTTATTGGATATTTTTGAAGTAAACTCTTTAAAAGGAATATTTTTAAATTTCTCAGATCCTTGACCCAAAGCAAAACATTATAAAAAAAGATTAACTTATTTAACTTTCCTAGAAATTTATTGAGAATTATTAGAAAATAATGGGATTATTGAAATTAAAACAGATAATGATCAGTTATATAATTTTAGTTTAGATCAGATTAAAGAATCTAAATTTAAGGTTCTTTATAATACTAGTGATCTATACTCAAATAAAGATTTATTGAAAGATAATATACCAACTGAATATGAGCAAAAATTTCATTCTATTGGTAAAAAAATTAATAAAATTATAATTAAAAAAGAGGTCTAGTTTTTTTCTATAACCTCTTTTTTTGGTGGATTTTTAATAAATTCTAAATATGAATTTTTGAATTCTAAGTTTTGTGTAATCAAATATTTATTTATTTCAAAAAATAAATATAAATATATAAAATTTATAATAAAAAGAATAAAGTATATTCATCAAGCTTCTGTTGCTTTTTGAGTTCAACTTACTTTATCAATTATTGAACCACTTGTTAATTCAATAAAGAAAGCTCCAATTGTAAAAATAGTTGTAAAGATAGTTACAAATCTGGTCTTTAATATTCTAATATCTTTTTCATTTGTTTCTAAGTTTGTTACAACCTCTATATTGTAAAATAGAGATATAGAAATTTTACTTAAGTTTGTCAATAAGCATACGACATAAACTAATAAAAAATTAAGATTGATTTGACAAAATAAAGATATTTTTTTTCGCAATTCTAGACTACCTATACTTAGAATTACAATTGAAGAAATAACCATGAAAGATAATGTCAATGATGCAAATCATAGGATTGGCTTTCTTAAGTCTTTTTTAATTATTTTAAAGTCCATTTTTTTCACCTTGTTATATTATATTTTATTATTAATAAAATTTGAAAATAATATAAATAAAATTCCTATTTTAAAACTATTCATTCTATAATAAAAGTGTAAATTAAATAACAGCTTTTATAAGTCGACATAAAGGGTTGATGTTTCTACAATGTACCGATACATTTCCTAAAAGCAAATAAATTAAAGGAATTTTTAATTTACATATATAAAGTCCTTTTTATCAAAAATAATAGCAATAATTAGTTTACACAAATAAATAAATATAGGAGAAAAAACGAAGTGAAAAAATTACTTTCAGGATTAATGGCTGGGGTTGTTGTTTGCTCATCAACTTCTAGTCTAGTTTCGTGTAGTAAATTATCTGCAATATCAGAAATATATTTAGTAACAGATGCAGGTAAAATCTCTGATAAATCTTTTAATGAATCAACTTTTAAAGCAGGAAATGAGTTTCTTCAAGAAGTTCTTCAAGAAAAAGATTTAAAAATATCTAAAATTGAACCAGAAAATAGTAGTTCAAAGGTAATGAAAAATCAATATAGAAATGCCAGAAATAATGGGGCAAAAACTATTTTATTACCTGGCTTTCACCATGCAATGCCTGGGGAAGGTGAAAATTATGCTCCAGAAGTAATGAGCGGTAAAGGCTCAACTATTTTCCTAGATGGAGAAAGTTCTGCAACAAATGAACTTGCATTTAGCTTTAGAGGAGATATTTCTGGCTTTTATGCAGGAATGAGTGCTATAATTTGAGGTCTCCAACAAAAAGATAAATATAAAGAAATTTCTCTTGGATCTTTTGGTGGAATATCAAATCCAAGAGCAGTAGATGCATTTATTGTTGGATATTTAGCTGCTATTGAGGTATTCAATGAACTAAAAAAAACTGATCAAGGTAAGGAAAAACTTAAGAATGATTTTGATTTAAATGAACAAGATTTCACAAAAAAAGTCAAAATGACTCAAAGTCAATTTCCTAATTCTCCATCAGATGCTAGTTGATACTCTAATTCATTTCAACAAGGAGATGGGCTAGTTGTATCAAGTACTTTGATACAAAATGGAGCAAACTTTATAATGCCAGTTGCAGGACCACAAACTATAGACGTAGTTGGTCTTTCAAAACAAAAAGATGGAGGAGAAACTGTAAAAGTAATTGGTGTAGATACGAATCAAGCAGAAGCTTTTCCTCAGAATAAAGGAATATTCTTAACAAGTGCTGAAAAGGATCTTCAGAATGCTACTATAGTTGGTTTAGCACATACACCATATTGAATTGAAAATCATGAGGGTGTTGTTAAAAAAACTGCAGAGTATTTAAAAGATAAAATTAATTTAACTGAAAAAAATGAACAGGAAGAATTTGTTGCAGTTGCGCTTGATGATGAAAAAACTTGAAGTAGTTCTCAATGAGAAGAAGGTAAAGTTGGAAGAACACTTTGAGTTGGTGGTAATATGTCAGCTGGAGGTAGAAATTTAGCTACACCTGAATTGAAAGAAAAAATACTTTTAATTTTTGAACCTGATGTATTAACAAAGGCATCAATAGAATTATTTGAAACAATTGATAATAACAGTTTTGAAAAATCATTAATTAATGAAAAAACAATTAAGGCTTATGCAGATAAAATTCTAAATATTACTTTAGGAGGTACTTTCTAAATGATTAATTATGCAATTGAAATGGAAGATATCTCAATGATTTTTAATAAAAAAGTTATTGCAAATGAAAATATTAATTTTAAAGTTGAAAAAGGAGAAATACATTGTTTAGTTGGTGAAAATGGTGCTGGTAAATCGACACTAATGTCAATTCTATTTGGGATATACCAACCTACAAAGGGCACTATAAAAATAAATGGTAAAGAAGAAATAATTACTTCTCCAATAAAGGCTACAAAATTAGGAATAGGAATGGTTCATCAACATTTTAAAATGATTGATATTTTACCTGTTTGGAAAAATATAGCTTTAGGTGCTGAAGATGTAATAGGTTGAGAATTTATTAATAAAAAAATAGTTATTCAAAAAACAGTGGAATTAATGCATAAGTATAATTTAGAAGTAGATTTAAATAAAAAAGTTCAAAATATATCTGTAGGTATGAAGCAAAGAGTTGAAATATTAAAAATTCTATATAGAGATGCAGATATTCTTGTTTTTGATGAACCTACTGCTGTGTTAACTCCAACAGAGATTGATGGATTATTAGATGTTATGTTAGAGTTTAAAAAGATGGGTAAAACAATTATCTTTATAACTCATAAGTTTGCTGAAATAGAAAAAGTAGCTGATAAAGCAACTGTTATAAGAAAAGGAAAATATGTTGGTACTTATGATGTTAAAAAAATAGGTATCAAAGATATTTCAAAAGCAATGGTTGGAAGATCACTTGTTGAAGTTAAAAATAATTCTACTTCTAAAACAGGTGAAACTGTAATTAAATTTGAAAATATCAATGTTAAAAAACATAGTAATAATAAAGTTATTGGTTTGAAAAATTTTAATTTAGAGTTAAAAGAGGGTGAAGTAGTTGCCATTGCTGGTGTTGAAGGCAATGGACAAAACGAAATTGCCGCAGTACTTAGTGGTTTAACAAAACCAGTAAGTGGAAAAATATTTTATAGAGGTGAAGATATTACAAAGTCTTCAGTTTCAAAAAGATATTTAAAAAATAAAATGAGTTTTATTCCAGAAGATAGACATGAGCATGGTTTAGTCTTAGATGCAAATATTATAAATAACACAACCTTACAAGATATTTCAACTAGTAAGTATAGTAAATGGGGATTTGTAAATTTTGCAAAAGTACAAAATCACACTCAAAAAATAATAAAAGACTATGATGTAAGAAACTCGGACTCTGGTTTTAGAGTTGTAAGAGATCTATCTGGAGGTAATCAACAAAAAGTTATTATAGGTAGAGAACTTTCAAGAGAAAATGATTTTATAATTATTTTTCAACCTACAAGAGGATTAGATGTTGGTTCAATTGAATTTATACATCAGCAAATATTAAAAGCAAAAGAGGATAGAAAAGCAATATTATTAATTTCATATGAACTTTCAGAAGTAATGCAATTAGCAGATCAGATTGTTGTTCTTAACTCTGGAAATATTATTGGAAAGTTAAGTAAAAAAGAAGCGACTAAGGAAAAAATTGGTCAATTAATGACTTCTAATGTGGAAGGAGTTAGTGTAAATGTTTAAAATTAAACTATGAACTATGAAAGTAAAAATAGAGGCTTTTGTTAAATCACCAGGATTTACAGAAAAATTGGGATTTGTTAAGTCTTCAGTTATATCAATTTTACTTGGTCTTTTTGTAGGTGTATTATTTATATTTACTAATGGTGAAAATGGATTTGCTTTTTTAGGAACAGCATTTGTAAGAGCATTATCAACAAATATTGAAAGAACATTAGTTTACTTTGGAGTATATATACTAATTGGATTAGGTTTAGCTCTGGGATTTAAATTAAAAATATTTAATATGGGTGGTTCAGGACAAATCCTATCAGGATTATTAATGTCATATATAATAATGAACTCAATTGGTAACGATACAAAAAATGCATTCTTAATTTTTATAATGTTTATAATTTCTGGAATGTTAATATCTGTAATTTGTGGGGCAATGAAAGTTTATTTAAATGTACATGAGGTTGCCTCTTCAATATTACTTAATTGAATATTTTGATACTTATTAAAATGATATATGACAGTTTCAGGAACACCTGCAGCGTCTCCTTCATTAAATGAATCAATGGCTATGCTTGGTAATTCATTGTGAGCATTATGTGTTATGTTAGCATTAATATCTGTTATTGTAGTCTATATTGTATTTACATTTACAACAACAGGTTATAAAGTTAAAGTAATTGGTAACTCACCAACTGCTGCAAAATATGCTGGTATTAAAAGTGAATATTACATCTTAATGGTTATGGCTATTCAAGGAGCTCTAATAAGCATGGCTGGGTTCTTCTATTATTTCTTAATTCAAGGTAGTATAACTTTTAATAAGGACTTAGTTCCTCAACTTGGTTTCGATGGTATTCCAATTGCTTTGGTTGCCTTTAACAATATTTTAGGTATTGTGCCAATTGCATTATTTTGAGCAATTGTCAAAGAAGGAGCATCAGTTGCAATAACAACACCAGGATTCAATAATTTACAACCAGAGGTGGCAGATTTAATTTTTGGTATTATAATTTATTGTTCAACACTTTATATCATATTTATTAAACTAAATTTGTGAACAAAAATAAAAGAGAAATTGTATCTTGAAAAGGATATAGTTACAAAAAATCAAATAGCAATTTATAAAAAAGAAATTAAAAATATAAAAAAATTAATTAAAGAAATTCCAAATTTAGAAGAATTAGCTAATATTAAAAAAGAAATTAATAGTGTCTCTAAAGGAGATAAACAAAAACTTTCAGAGCTTTCTTATCAATATAATGAATTAAAAACTTTTTATAATAGAAAATATTTAAAAAATATCTCTGTTTTAAAAGAGTCAATTAAAGATGCAATTCAAAATGGATATAAAAATTATGAAGTAAATTCAATTAAGGGTTTAAATATTAATTTTCATAATAAAAAAACAAAAAGACAGTTTATAACTCTTGATATAATAATTGCAAAAGTAAGTCATCATGATAAAAAAGAAAAAGCAAATATTTCTAAAGAGTGTACGGAACTTATTGAGAATACAAAACAAGATATAAAAATATTAAAGGAAAGTTATCTTGCTTCCAAATTAGAAGCAAAAATTTTTATAAAGGATTTAAAAATTAAATATAAAGAAAATTTAAAGGAAAATCAAGATACTGAAAAAATCAAAAAAGAATATTTTGAAAGATTAGTGGAGGTGAAAGATAAATATGACAGACTTCATTAGTGCATTGTTTAGTGATACATCTACTTTCTTTGCAATATTTATGTTAGCAGCTATTGCTGGGATGTTTTCTGAAAGATCTGGAGTTGTAAATCTTGGAATTGAAGGATTTATGACAATGGGAGCTTTAGGATATAGTATATTTGGATATGTAGTTCATTCATCAGGTGCTGAAATAAGTCAATGGTGACAATTAGTTGGATTACTTATTGGAGCTATGATGGGAGGACTATTATCATTACTTCATGCTTTTACAGCAATAAAATTAAAGGGAGATCAAATAATATCAGGTACTGCAATAAATATTTTGGCTCAAGGAATTGCATTAGTTCTTGCAACGTCAACATTAACAGGGCCAGAAAACTATATTGCAACTAATTTCATGGTAATTGGGATTGGATCAGGAATTAACATAATAATTACGCTATATCTTGTTATAGCTATAATTATCTCTCTTATTATTGGATTCTACTTTACATTTACCAAAACAGGTACAAGACATATAGCTGCAGGTGAAAATCCGCATGCACTAGATTCAGCTGGAATATCAGTTACAAAATATAGAATAGTTTGTATACTAATTTCAGGAATGCTTGCTGGATTAGCAGGTGCTATATTCGTTGTATCAAGACTATTAGGTAGTTTTGCAGGATCAGTACAAGGGTATGGTTACATATCACTTGCTATTATGATTCTAGGACAATGAAGAATTAGTATGATAGCATTATTCTCATTTGTATTCTCTTTAATGTTTGCTTTTGGTACAAGACTTCCAGTAATTGAAAATGCTGGAGATTGAATGAAAACAAATGGTTCATTATTTAGAATACTACCATTTGTAATGTCATTAGTAATTATGATGATTTTTGCAAGAAAATCAAAACCACCAAAAGCAAATGGAATACCATTTGATAAAACGCAAAGATAAATTAATAAAAAAAATTTCTATGGAAATTTTTTTTTATTTAGTTAAAATATCCTTGGTAAAAAGGAGGAATATTAAATTGAATATACCAACACCACATATTAATGCTAAGAAAGAAGATATAGCAAAAATTGTATTAATGCCAGGAGATCCATTAAGAGCAAAAAAAATAGCAGAAACATATTTAGAAAATGTAAAACTTGTAAATGAAGTTAGAAATATGTTTATGTATACAGGAACTTACAAAGGTGTAAAAATAACTGTTGCTGGAAGTGGAATGGGTTGTCCAAGTATTGGAATTTACTCATATGAACTTTTTAAATTTTATGATGTTGATTACATAATAAGAGTTGGAAGTGCAGGAAGTTATAAAGAAGAAATTAAAGTTTATGATATTTTTAATGTTAAAGAATCATTTGGAGAAAATAACTATGCAAAAATTGCTGCTAATATTGATTCAAATATAATTGAAGCGGGTAAAATATTATTTGAAAAAATAGAGGAAGTTGCAAAGAAAAAAAATATTAAAATTCATAGTGGAAGATGTCACTCATCTGATGTTTTTTATAGATATGAAAATATATTAGATTTTGCAAAAGCTAATAATTTAGCTCTTGTTGAAATGGAAACGTTTGCATTATTTGCAAATGCAAAACTTACAAATAAACAAGCAGCTTGTTTATTAACTGTTTCAGATAGCTTAGTTACTAAAGAAGTAACAACAGCTGAAGAAAGACAAAATAATTTTATGGGAATGATAGAATTAGCATTAGAAGCATCTATAGATTTAAAATAATAGAAAATAAAACATAATTTTAAAATCAATATAAGTAATTCTGCATCCCAAATAGATGCAGAATTTTTTATATTATTTATTAAATAATAGATATTTCCAACTTTGAAAAACTTTAATTTAAGAGATAATTTTTTATGGGAGCATATATAACTTATGTTCAAAATCCTAAAAGAATTAAGTTATGAATAGAAGCAAGCGATAAAGTGAATATTTTATTTAATAACTTAATATTGGTGTATTTTTGCATTTTGGAGAAATATTCTATTAAATCTTTTACTAGACTTTAAAATATAGTAAAATAAAGTTAACTTTAAAAGGGAGGATTTAAATGAGAATTTTGGCTATTGAGTCAAGTTGCGATGAATTTAGTATTTCAATTATGGATAATGGAAAGATTTTGTCTAATATAATTTCAAGTCAAATAAAGGAACACTCTGAATTTGGAGGAGTCATTCCTGAATTAGCTTCAAGATTACATGTGGAGAATTTCCATTGGGTATTATTAGAGTCACTTCAACAAAGTAATTCTCAGTTAGAAGATATAGATTATATTTCTTATACATCAAATCCAGGACTTATTGGAAGTCTAATTATAGGGAAATTAGTTGCACAAACTATTGCGATGTATTTAAAAAAACCGCTAATGGACATGAATCACATACAGGGCCATATATATGGAGCAAATATTGAACAAAAATTTCAATATCCAGTATTAGCTTTAGTGGTTAGCGGGGGTCATACTCAAATTCAATTTTTAAAAGAGCCACTGATTTTTGAATTAATAGGTACAACTCAAGATGACGCTGTTGGTGAATGTTATGATAAAGTAGCAAGAGTTTTAGGATTTAATTATCCAGGCGGTCCAAAAATAGATAAATTAGCACAAAAAGGTAATGACAAAAAATATAAATTACCTATTACTAAAAAAGATGATAGTTATGATTTTTCATTCTCAGGATTAAAAACAGCTAGTCTTAATTTAATCAATAAACTAAACCAAAATAATGAAAAGATTATAATAGAAGACTTTTGTGCAAGTTTTCAAAAAACAGCAATTGATAGTTTAATGTTAAAATTTGAAAAAGCCATTAGGGAGTTTAAACCCAATACAATAACTGTTGTTGGAGGAGTTAGTGCAAATCAAAGTATTAGAGATATTTTTTATAAAGTAGGAAAAAAATACAATATAAAAAATATAAATATTCCAAATTTAAAGTATTGTACAGATAATGCAGCTATGATAGCTGAGCTGACAAATGAATATTTAATTAAAGATAAAAAGTAGGAGAGATTTATGAGATCATTTTTAAGCAAATTAACAACAATTGATAATAAAGATTTAACAATAAAGGAAAAAAAAATTGTTGACTATATTAAAGATCACTTAAAAGAAATTGTTGATACTAATATGAAAATTGAAAGAATGGCACAAGAAGCCGGAACTGGTTATAGCGCAATTTATGGATTATTAAAAAAATTAAACATTAAAGGGTTTAGAGACTTTGCTATTTCTCTTGCAAATGATGCAGAGAATCAAGAAATTAATATAGCAAAAAATGATGAAAATGTTGTTTCAGGTTATATAAATATAATTAAACAAAATTACGCATTAATAGAAAAAAAATCAATATTTGATACTTTAAATATTATCAAATCTTCAAAGAAAATATTTTTTTGTTATTGAGAAAATTTACTTTCAGGCCCAGCACATGAGCTTTCAAACTTTTTTTACAAAAGTGGATTTAATGTTTATTTATTAGATAGTGATCAAGAAACAATAAAAGATAGAATTAAAACTTCAAAAGAAGAGGATATTTTCATTTTCTTTACTAGATACGGTAATTCTTCAAGATTGGATAAAGCAATAACAGAATTAGGAGAAATGAAAAGAAAAATAATATATATCTCAGGAAAAGTTGCGTCAAGTGATATTACAAAATATTTAAATTCTATTCATACTTTAATAGTAGATAATCCTGATAAGAGTATTTATAAAGGGCATATCTCAAGTTCTGTACCATTTAATTATTTTAATGACTTATTAATTTATCATTTTTTAAATTCAGATAATTAATTTTATAGGAATGAGTATTAGTTTATGAAAAAATCCCAAAAACAAAGAAAGAATACCTTATTAAATAGTGTTAAAAGAAGTTTTAGAGTTTTCTATTCAGGATTAGAAAAACCTTTTTCACAATCTTCTTTAAGGGTTTCAAAAAAGGTTAAAAAATACAATAAATCTAGAGAAGATAAAATTTGACTTAGAGAGATTCTTACTACAAATAAAATTGTTAAAAGATTTTATAAAAGACCAGAAATTGAAGTCAAAGATATTGAAAATATATCTTCAATTAATTTTAAAGCAAGAGATGGTTTAAGTATCTCAGGTTTAATTTATGAACCAAATGAGAATTCTAACAAGTGAGTAATTGCTTGTCATTGATTTGCTGGACATAAAACCTGATCACTTCATCATGCAATGACTTTTGCAAAAATGGGATATAATATTTTGGTTTTTGATTTTAGAGGTCATGGTCAATCAGAAAATGGTTCTACAACAATGGGAGCAAATGAACAGCATGATTTAATGGGCGCAGTAGATTGAATTAAAAAAAATAAAAAAGTTGATAAATTGGCTTTAATGGGAACTAGTATGGGAGCTTTTGTAATTAATTATTGTTCGATAATATACAATGAAGAATTTAAGAAACTAAATTTACAGTTTCTAGTTTCAGATGCAGGTTATGGAAGTGTATTTAGATTATTTTTACATGTTAGAAATATTTATTTATTCTTATTGCCAAAGAGAAGAACTAAAAAAGTTATTAATAGATTAATTGAGAGACATAACCGACAGGAAAGTAATTTAAATTTACATGATGTCAGTATATTTAAAGTTCTAGAAGATATTGATAAAAAAAGTCTCTTTCCAACCTTATTTTTTCATTCAACAGATGACAAAGTTACAAGCTGTTCTGATACTTACGAACTATTATTGAAAAGAAATTGTAAAGAGGATGACTATTTAGTTTTTAATTTTTCAATGCATACTCAGTCAATAAGATATCATTTTAAAACATATAATTATAAATTAGCTGAGTTTATTAATTTGTATGAAGAAGATGAAGAACTTTTTAAAAATTTAGTAGAAGAATGAAGCTTATTAAAATTTGAGAAAAAAGATAAAATCTCTTTATTACTAAATTAGTTAATAAAAATAAAAGGAAGTTTTAACTCTCTTTTTTGTATAATAATATTGCAAAAGGAAGTATTAATATGAACGATATTAAAGAATTATATTCAAAATATAAAAATGCAAAGCAAGTAAATTTGATTGCAAGAGTAAGAAATAATAGACAAGGTAAAGCTGTCAGTTTTTTAATTATAAATGATGGAACAACAATTAAAGATGTTCAAGTAGTTTATAAGTCTGATGTTAAAGGCTATGAACAAGCTATTCAATCTAGAGTGGGTTCTATTATAGAAATAAGGGGAAATGTAATTTTAACGCCTGGAAAACAGCAAGAATTTGAAGTTCAAGCTGAAGAAATTATGTTATTGGATCAAGCAATCGAAGATTATCCACTTCAAAAAAAAGAACACTCACCTGAATTTTTGAGAGAAATATCTCATTTAAGAGCAAGAACTAAAACTTTTCAATCTATTTTTAAAATTAGGTCAGTAGCAGCTTTTGCTATTCATAAATTTTTTCAAGAGAAAAACTATATTTATGTAAATACACCAATTCTAACAGCTAATGATGCTGAGGGAGCAGGAGAATCTTTTACAGTTACTACTATAAAAGATGCTAATTATGAAGATGATTTCTTTGGTAAAAAGGCAAGTTTAACTGTTTCTGGTCAATTACATGGTGAGTCTTATGCACAAGCCTTTAAAAATATTTATACTTTTGGTCCAACTTTTAGAGCAGAGAACTCTAATACATCAAAGCATGCAGCTGAATTTTGAATGATAGAACCAGAAATGGCTTTTTGTGATTTAAAGGGAAATTTAGAAATTATTGAAAGTTTAATTAAATACACAATTAATTATATTTTTGAGACTGCAAAGGAAGAATTGGAATTCTGTAATGATAATTTGGAAGTGGGACTAATTGATAAATTAAATAATGTAAGAAACTCAAAATTTGCCATAAATAAATATGAACAAGTTATTGAAGTTCTTAAAAAAGCTGTTAAAGAGGGACATAAATTTGAAGAATCAAATATAGAATTTGGTCTTGATTTAGGAACAGAACATGAAAGATACATATGCGAAGTTGTTAATAAGTGTCCAACTTTTGTAACTAATTATCCAAAAGATATTAAGGCTTTTTATATGAAACAAGATGATAATAATAAAACTGTGGCAGCAGCAGATTTATTAGTACCAGGTATTGGGGAATTAGTTGGTGGAAGTCAAAGAGAAGATAGTTTTGATAAAATTATTCAGAGATGTAAAGAAATGGGAATTGAACCAAGTGATTTAAGTTGATATAATGAACTTAGAAATTATGGTTATTATAAATCATCTGGGTTTGGTCTTGGCTTTGAAAGACTTATAATGTATGTAACTGGAGCTTCAAATATAAGAGATGTAATTTCTTTCCCAAGAACTCCTAGAAATTTAATATTTTAGAAGCAAATTAGTTTGCTTTTTTTATGTATTTCTAGAAAAGGTTTTTTGTACTTATAAATTAGTGTAAAATTATTGTAATAAGTAGGGGGGTATTCTATGTTAGTCTCATTTGTTCTTACATGACAAGATATTGAAGAAAATATAGACACTACATTACAAAGTATTTTAGATCAAAGTGAAAATGATTATGAAATAATTTTAATTGCAGATAAAATGCTAGAAAGTAATGAGCAACTTTCAATATCAAGAAAATATTTTTGAGATATTGAAAATATAAAAATAGTTATAAATAGTTCAATTCAAGGAGCTTCAGTTTGTTGAAACACAGCAATTGATTTAGCAGATGGTGAGTATATACATTTTATATCTCAAGGAGACAAAATTAATCCTAATTTTATTAGTATATTAAAAAAAGAATTAGGAAAATATAAAAATCAGGAGATTGATATTTTAGAATATACTACTCAATTAACTGGTTTATCGGATAAATGTATTGATACTTTTTTAGAAAAAGGAAAAATTTATAATTTAAATAATGAATTTGAACCATTTGCTTATTTAAGTAGCTCACTATCAAATAAATTATTTAAAACAAATTTATTAAAAGAATTTGGCTTTAAATTTAGAAGATTTGTAAGATATGATATGTTATTTGCATATAAAATTTTAGGACAGGCAAGTTCATATTTATTTTTAAACATAAAAGAACCGTTAGAAGAAATGAACTTGCAAAAAGTTCAATATTCAGTTTTTGACTTAGTTAATCAATGAACTCATATTTTAAATTACTTTAGAAGAATTGGTAAATTTAAAAATTTAAAAGATTATTTAAATTATGCTTATTATAAAACTATGATACATATATGATTATGAAATATTAGAAAATTTGATAATAAATTATTAATTAAGAAGGCATCTAGTTTTGCAACTAGAAAATTTGAAGATAAAAGAGAAGAGTTTATGAAAAATAATAAAGCTTTTCTAGAAAGCAAGGATGAAAAGTTTAAAGAGGTAGTAATAGGCTTTTCGTCATATATGAAAAACCTATTAAAATTAGCAAAATAAAAGGGATGGTTTTTAATGATAAATCAAAATAATAAAAATGATTTTTCTCATAATTTGGTTAAGCCACATTTAGGAAGAATCTTTTTTGCAAGACTTTTTGATATTATTATCTGTTCAATTCCAACTTTACTATTATCATTTTTAAATCCTATCCATGATTTAAAAAGTTTACTTATAAATATTCCTGTAAGCCAACTAGTCTTGTTTTTTTACTTTGTACTTTTACCATACTTATGTAAAGGAAATACTTTGGGAAAATTAATTTTTAATCTAAGATTAAAAAAAATAAATAATGAAAAAATAAGAATATCAGAGGTGTTCTTAAGAGAATTATATTTTCTATATGTCCCTTTAATTTTTTTACTAATTATTCAAATTATTATGGGAGTTATTTTATTTACTACTCCAAAAGATTCTTATAATATGATTATTTTAAAAATAATAAATAATATAGGATATACTTTTCTGGCAATGTGATTTATTTATATTCCTTTAACAATCTATTTACAAAAAGATAATATTGCTTCAATAGATTTAAAATTAAAAATAAGAGTTTATTTTTTAGAAAAAATAGTAGTTGTTGAAAAAAAAGATGATACTATTGGACATATTCATTTACAAAAAAATAGGCCAGGTAAAATTGATTTAGAAGAAATAAAAAAAATAATAGGAGAAGAAGATGAATAATTTTGAAAACACTAAAAATAAATTGATAGAGTTAATTGAAAAAAAATATTTTACAGGAGCAGTTTTAAAAATTAATAAAAATAAAAAAAACATTTTTTCATTTTCTTATGGAATTAATGATGTAGATACAAAATCTGAAATGAATGAGAATTTAATCTTTAGGGGTTATTCACTAACAAAAAGCGTAACAGTGGCTGCATTCTTAACTTTAATTGATGAGAAAGTAATAAATTTAAATGATCCTCTACATAAATTTTTTCCCGAATTTAAAAATATGAAAGTTTTAAATAGTCAAAATAATAATGAAATAGTTGACGCTAAGAATGAAATTTTAATTAAACATTTATTAACAATGACTTCGGGATTAGCCTATTTTGGAAATAAAACTATAACCCAAAAACAGACAACACTACTATTATCAGAATTTGCAAAGCCAATTGATGGTAAATTTATGGATTACCCTAGTTTTATAAATAAACTTTCAAAAATACCTTTAGAATTTGAACCAGGAACAAATTGAAGATATGGCTTATCACTAGATGTTATTGCAGCTGTAATAGAAAAAGCTACATCAATGAGTTATAGAGATTTTGTAAAGCAAAGAATATTTGACAAGTTACAAATGTCAGACAGCGATTTTTACTTAAAAGATAGAAAAAGAGAGGCGAAGGTTTATAATTGAAGTTTATTAGAAGATAAACCCATTTTAGAAAAAGTTGAGAATTTTAATTTTTTTATTCAAGAAATTGATAATGTTCCAAAAATGCCAATGGGTGGAGCTGGCTTATTTACAACAGTAGGTGATTATTTGAAGTTTTTAGATTTTTTAATTGATGGAAAAGATTTAAAGGGAAATCAAGTAATTAGTGAAAAAATTTTAAAAAAAATGACAACAGATAGACTAAAAAAATTAAGATCAAACTTTAGATGAACTTTAAATGAAGACTATAGTTATGGTTATGGTGTTAGAGTAAGAATAGAAAATAAGAACTTTCCACTAACTGAAATTGGAGAATTTGGTTGAGATGGTTTATTAGGATCTACAGCATTAGTTGATCCCTTAAATAAATTTAGTGTATGCTTAATGTTAAGTTCTAAACCGGGACACAATAAATTAATTGAATCAGAATTTTTTGAAAAACTTTATCAAGACTTAAAGAGTATTTAAATTATTATTTTAATTTCTGAAGTTTTATCTCTAAAAATTGATATTATAGAAAAGTTATAGGAGTTATTTACATGATAAAAGAACTATTAAAAGAATTAAATGATGAGCAACTTGACTCAGTAATTACTACTGATGTGCCTGTAAGAATAATAGCAGGAGCTGGAAGTGGTAAAACAAGAGTTATAACAACAAAAATAGCATATCTAATTGAAAAAGAGGGAATTTACCCCTCAAAGATATTAGCAGTTACTTTTACAAACAAGGCAGCTCAGGAAATGAAAGATAGAGTTAGTAAAATAATTCCAAATTTAGATAGAAGTCCTTTAATTACAACATTTCACTCTTTTTGCGTTAGAGTGCTTAGAGAAGATTGCGAAGATATTGGTATATCAAAGGATTTCACTATTATTGATGCTTCAGATCAAGCAAAAATAATTAGGGATATAATTAAAAAACTTGATATTAGTACAGAAAAAAATAGGCCTGAAAGAAAAATTCTATCTAAAATTAGTAATTGAAAGTCGAAACAAATTGATTGAAATGAAGCATATGAAGAAACTTTTAATTTTGAAGAAAAGAAATGAGCAAAAGCTTATAGAGATTATCAACAATATTTGTATGAAAAAAATTATTTAGATTTTGATGATCTAATTTTAAAAGTTCATAAACTATTCAACGATAATATAAATATAAGAGAAAAATGAAGAAATAGATTTGACTATATAATGGTTGATGAGTTTCAAGATACAAATTACATACAATTTGATTTAGTAAAATGATTAACAGGCAAAAAAAATAACCTGACAGTTGTTGGAGACCCAGATCAAACTATTTATTCATGAAGAGGTGCAAAGGTAAATATTATTCTTAATTTTAGAAATGAGTTTTCAAATTCTCGTACAATAATGCTAAATGAAAATTATAGATCAACAAAACCAATTTTGGATATTGCAAATAACTTTATTGATAATAATAAAAATAGGGAGAAGAAGGATATTTTTACTCAAAAAAAAGAGGGGGAAATAGTTCAAGTTAAAGAAGTGGCTTCAAGAAACTTCGAAGCAAAATTTGTATCTAAAAAAATAAAAGAACTTGTAGTGGAAAATAATTATAAGTATTCAGACATTTTCGTTCTCTATCGAACAAATGCCTGGTCTCAGGAATTTGAAAAGGAGTTTCAAAATCAAAAAGTTCCTTTTCAGCTTATTGGAGGGTTTAAATTTAGAGATAGAAAAGTAATTAAAGATGTAACTGCTCTTCTACGAGCAGTTGTATTCAAAGATGATTTATCTATGGAAAGAGTTTTTACATTTACTCCCAAAGTCGGAGCTGTAACAGCTTCAAAATTAAAAGCAGCATCAGAGCAATTAAATTTAAACTTATTTGATTTATTAACAACAAAAAGTCAAGAAGTTAATCAAATATCAAAAAATTTAAATGATCTTATAGAGTGTTTAAAAAATGCAAGAAAAATATTTGAAGAAAATAAAAGTATATTAAAATTAACAGAAACTCTAATTAAAGAATCTGGTTATAGAGATCGTTTGGATTTAAAAGATAAAGAAGATATTGAAGCATTACAAAACTTAGAAGCATATTATGATCAAATGGAAAAATATGATACTTATTATAATGAAACTGAAAATGACTTAAATAGAGCAGTTATCTTTTTACAAGAAGAGGCTCTATCAAGTGATGAAGAAAATCAAAATGAGATAAATAAGGTTACACTATTAACAATTCACTCTGCAAAGGGATTAGAAAATAAGGTTGTATTTATTGTGGGTCTAAACAAAGATGTATTTCCCTCAAAAATGAGTTTTTTATCAATTGAAAATCTAGAAGAAGAAAGAAGAGCATTTTATGTTGCAATTACAAGAGCTCAAGAGCGACTTTTTATATCTTATGTTTCAGGAGAGTATTCTTATATATCTAATGGTGAATTAGGACCCTCTAGATTTATTCAAGAACTTAATCCTGAATTATATGAAATAGAAAAGAGTATTTATTTTCACTCTAATACTGATGTTTCAAGTACTTATAAAGGAAAAGCAAATTTAGAACTAAAACCTGATAAATTAGAGGCTGGTGTAGTTAAAGGTGATAAAATAAAGCATATGATTTTTGGAGATGGTCTAGTAATTAAGATTATTGATAGATATATTTCAGTGGCTTTTACAGATCCAAAGCAAGGAGTTAAAATGATACCAATAAACTCTGCTTCTTGAGAAAAGATAGAATAGAATAAATAAATTAAAATTTAAAGCGTCTTTTTTATTGTATATCTAGCATTTTTATATACAATAATATTGTTAAGGAGGATAATATATGACTTCATTCACAGCTAAAGTAATTGATCCAGTTGGATTACATGCAAGACCTGCATCAGTTTTAACAAAAGAGGCTTCAAAATACGCATCAGAAATTAAAATAAAATGTGGAGATAAAGAAGGTAATTTAAAATCAATTATGAATGTTATGGCATTAGCAGTTAAAACTGGTGCTGAAATTACAATTGAAGCAAATGGCCAAGACGAAAACGAAGCTATTGAGGCAATTGAGAAAGCAATGAAAGATAACTCAATTATCTAGTATTAGTAAGCCTGATAAGGCTTTTTTTATTCTTAACATTTTCTTTTAGAAAAAAATTTTTATTTAGAAAAATTAAATGAATTATTTTCTTAAATTTTTTTGAAAAAACTATACCTTTTTTAGGTTTTTTTAGTTATAACATTATAGAAATAAAAAAATAAATTTCACATAGAGGATATTAGCAGATTTATCTTAGGGGTAAGTGTGTAGAAATAGTATAAATGAGTAAGTTTATAACAATTAACGTTAAACAAGGGTTTTTTTATATTAATCTTTTTGTTTGATTATAAAAGAATTGATATAAGATAATAGTTTAACCGTGATACAAATATAGTGCTTTTGTTTTACTTAATATTTATTTAGTAAAAAAATGTTACGTGAAATGATTTACTTTTTTTAGGTATCATTTATAATTACAGGCACTATTGTAGTGCATTATTCTATAAAAATGGAATTAAATGAAAGGCGAAAATATAAAAATGGCAAAGAAAAAAAATCAATATTATTATGACTCACTTTCTCCAATTGAGTTTGCTATGAATAAATTCAATGGAAGAATGAGATCGGTAAATTGAAATGTAATGAATGATGATAAGGATTTAGAAGTTTGAAATAGAGCTACACAAAATTTTTGATTACCTGAAAAAGTTCCAGTTTCAAATGACTTAGTTTCATGAAAAACATTAACTCCAGAATGACAAGAATTAGTAACAAGAACTTTTACTGGACTTACTTTATTAGATACTATTCAAGCAACTGTTGGAGATGTTGCACAAGTATCAAACTCATTAACAGATCATGAGCAAGTTATTTATACTAATTTTGCATTTATGGTAGCTGTTCATGCAAGATCTTATGGAACAATTTTTTCAACTTTATGTTCAAGTGACCAAATTGAGGAAGCACATGAGTGAGTAATTAATTGTGATAGTTTACAAGAGAGAGCAAAAGCATTAATACCATATTACACAGGAAATGATCCATTAAAATCAAAAGTTGCAGCAGCACTTATGCCAGGGTTTTTACTTTATGGAGGATTTTACTTACCTTTTTATTTATCAGCAAGAGGAAAATTACCAAATACTTCAGACATTATTAGATTAATTTTAAGAGATAAGGTTATTCATAATTATTACAGTGGATACAAATATCAAAGAAAAGTTGAAAAATTATCTCCTGCAAAACAAGCAGAGATGAAAAAATTTGTATTTGACTTACTATATGAATTAATAGAGTTAGAAAATAAATTTTTATATGAATTATATGATGGGTTTGGTATTGCAGAAGATGCTGTAAGATTTAGTTTATATAATGCAGGTAAGTTTTTACAAAACTTGGGTTATGAATCTCCATTTACAGAAGAAGAAACTAGAATTGAACCAGAAATATTTACGCAATTATCAGCAAGAGCTGATGAAAATCATGACTTTTTCTCAGGTAATGGATCATCTTATGTTATGGGTGTAACTGAAGAAACATCTGATGAGGATTGAGAATTTTAATTAATGCATGACGATGTTATTAAAATATCAAATAAAGATATTAAAAAACCAAAGGGAAAAGTATTTGTTGTATACTTTTCTTCAGTGTCTAATAATACACATAGATTTATGGAAAAACTAGATGTAAATGATGCAAGAATTCCCTATGAAATAGATGATCAGTTAATTGTTCAAAAGGAATATGTTTTAATAACTCCAACTTATGCTGGAGGTGGCGGAGATACAAAAGGGGCTGTACCAGCTCAAGTTATAAGATTTCTAAATAATGAAAATAACAGAAATTTATGTAGAGGAGTAATAGCTTCTGGAAATACTAATTTTGGTGATACATTTGCAATTGCAGGACCAATAATTTCTAAGAAGTTAAATGTTCCTTTACTATATCAATTTGAGCTTTTAGGAACTGCACACGATGTTGAGACAATAAGAAAAATCTTGGAAGATTTTTGAGAGGAATAAAATAATGAACAAAGATAATATAAAAAATCTTTCTGGTACAAATGAATCAGATGAGTATATAAAATTAAATGCTAGAGCAAAATTATTTGTGCCTGGTCAGGATAACTTTAAGTTAGATATTCAGGCAGCAGAACTATATATGAAAGAGCATATTGAACCAAACATGATGAAATTTTCAACCACTAAAGAAAGAATTGATTACTTAATAAAAAATCAATATTATGATGAAGTAATTATTTCTAAATATACAATTAAAGAAATTGATGAATTAAGCAAATATGCATATTCATTTAAATTTAAATTCCCTAGTTTTATGGGAGCATTAAAATTTTTTAATGCTTATGGTTTAAAAAGTTTTGATGGTAAAAAATATATTGAAACTTATGAAGATAGAGTAGTTTTAAATGCACTATTTTTAGGTGGTGGAAATTTTGATAAAGCTAAAAATATTTTAAAACAAATAATATTAGGAAGATTTCAACCAGCAACTCCGACTTTTTTAAATGCAGGAAAAAAACAAAGAGGGGAATATGTCTCATGTTACTTGCTTAGAATTGAAGATAACATGGAGTCAATTGCAAGAGCAGTTACAACATCTTTACAATTATCAAAACGTGGAGGTGGAGTTGCAATTTGTTTAACTAATTTAAGAGAATTTGGTGCTCCAATTAAAAACATTGAAAATCAAGCAACAGGTGTAATTCCTGTAATGAAAATTTTAGAAGACTCATTTTCTTATGCAAATCAATTGGGACAAAGACAAGGAGCTGGAGCTGTATACTTAAACGTTCATCATCCAGATATAATGTCATTCCTTGATACAAAACGTGAAAATGCTGATGAAAAAATAAGAATAAAATCTTTATCTTTAGGAGTAGTAGTTCCAAATATAACTTTTGATTTGGCAAAAGAAAATAAAGATATGGCTCTTTTCAGTCCTTATGATGTTGAAAAAGTTTATAAGAAGCCTTTCTCAGATATTTCAGTAACTGATGAATATGAAAATATGCTAAAAAATAAAAATATTAAAAAGACATATATTAATGCTAGAAAATTATTTCAAGCAATTGCTGAATTACATTTTGAAAGTGGTTATCCTTATTTACTATTTGATGATACTGTAAATAATAATAATGCTCATCCAGTAGCTGGAAGAATTGTTATGAGTAACCTATGTAGTGAAATTGTTCAAGTTTCAACTCCAAGTGAATATAATTCAGACTTATCATTTAAGAAAACAGGTGAAGATATCTGTTGTAACTTGGGAAGTATGAATATTGCTAAAACAATGGAAAGTGGAGAAGAGTTTTCAGAAGTTATCTATAACTCAATTCTTGCTTTAGATCATGTTTCAAGAAATAGTGATTTATCAAGTGCACCATCAATTGAAAATGGAAATAAAAATAATCATGCAGTTGGATTAGGTGCTATGAATTTACATGGATTTTTATCAATAAATCATATTTACTATAATTCACCTGAAGCAATTGATTTTACAAATATGTTCTTTTACACAATGGCTTTTCATGCTTTTAAAGCTTCAAATAAATTGGCAAAGGAGTATGGTTCTTTTGCTGGATTTAAAATCTCAAAATTTGCAGATGGATCATATTTTAATAAATATACAAAATGTGAAAGTGACAAATGAGCTCCTCAATCAGAATTAATTAAAAATTTATTTGATAAATATAAAGTTTCAATTCCTACTCAAAAAGATTGAATAGAATTATCAAACGAAATTAAAAAAACAGGACTAGCTAACTCACACTTAATGGCAGTAGCTCCAACAGGTTCAATAAGTTATTTATCTTCTTGTACTCCAAGTTTACAACCAGTAGTTGCACCAGTTGAAGTTAGAAAAGAAGGAAAACTTGGAAGAGTTTATGTACCAGCTTATAAAATTGACTTTGAAAACATGGGTTACTATTCGCTAGGAGCTTATGAAGTTGGTCCAGATCCTATTATTGACATTGCAGCTGCAGCACAACAACATGTTGATCAAGCCATATCATTAACATTATTTATGACTGATCAAGTAACTACAAGAGACTTAAATAAGGCGTATGTAAGAGCCTTTAAAAAAGGATGTGCTTCAATATACTATGTTAGAGTGCGTCAAGAAGTTCTTGAAGATAGTGAAAATTATGAATGTGATGCATGTGTTATTTAAAAATTTTTAAAAAAACATCTAAAAGAAATAGATAATAAAATAAATTTTGTTATCTATTAATTTTCTCAAAAGATGTTTTTTTTTTTTTTTTATATTAAAAAAGCAGTTTAATTAATTTACAATAGTTGTAAAGGGGAATGTTATGATTGAAATAAAAAATATAACCAGAAAATTAGGGAATTTTGGGTTAAAAGATGTTAGTTTTACAATTAAAAAAGGTTCAGTAGTAGCTTTCGTAGGTGATAATGGTGCCGGTAAAACAACAACAATAAAAGCACTTTTTGGTGAACTTAAATTAGATAGTGGCGAGGTTTTAATTGATGGACAAAGTCTATTTAAAAATAATAACCTTTCAAAGGTGGCTTTTTTTCCAGATTCAAATAATGTGCCTTTGGATATAAGAGTTCATGAATATTTACATTATATTTGTGCTGCAAATAATATGGATAAAAATAGAACAGATTTAAGCATTGATAACGTATATAGATTATTAGAACTTAGACCATATAAAGATAAAAAAATAAAAGAATTATCGTCAGGTTGAAAAAAGAAAGCTATTATGGCAAGTGTTTTGGTTAGATCACCAGAGTATATTATTTTTGATGAACCAACAGCAAATGTTGATGTTGAATCAAAATTATACTTTATGAATATTTTTAAACTCCTATCAAAAGTGGGAATAACAATTTTAATTACAAGTCATATAATCGAAGAATTACAAGAACTTGCTGATTATCTTGTATTAATTAAAAAAGGACAAATCGTGTATGCAAATGACTTCGATAGAAAAAAAGAACACATAATGGATATTTATAAAAAACATATGAATGAACCAATTAAGGATTTGAATATTCTTAGAGATTTATATCGAAATAAAGAGGAAAATGGATAATATGGAAAAAATTGTAGTAGATAAAAACTTAAAAAAGAAAAATTTTAAAAATTTTACTTTACTTTATTCAATTAATTTAAAATTGAGTATGAAAAATGTTGGGTCAATTATAAGTGGAATAATATTTACATTGGCAACAATAATATTTTTTATAGTCGAATATACAAAAATTATTAAAACTTCAGATATAGCAAGTTATTCATCATTAAAATACTTTACATTTCTAGTAGGTGCAACATCATTAATTTTTCATATATTATTAAACTCACTTTATCTATTTAAAAGACAAGTCAAAGATGGTATATCATCTATTGAATTAAGAGCTGGATATAAAACCTGAAAATCTTATTTAATCAGAATTCTTATTACTTTTACTGTAGCTTGCATTTATATAACAATACCTTTATTATTTGCTATATTTTTAAATTTGATTAGTTTAAATAATAGTACATTATTCTTTAATTTACATTATTCACAAACGTTCTTCTTTTATTTTTTAGCATTATTTTCAACTATTTTTATATCTTTGATAATGGTAATTTTTAAAACATCACTTGCAACTTTATTCTCAATGATATTTATGATTACTGTAGGATTAGCACCAATGTTTGCTTCACTTAAATTTATTATGAGCACCACAAAAGTGGATAATTGAAAAACAAATATTAAAATGCTTTCTGCACAAGACTTTTATAATACTTTTAAAAAAGATAAGGAATTATTTAATGACGATGATGGTAATGGTAATTCATTGTCTTTACATGGAATGAATAGTTACTTGATTAATATTTTAGATCCTTTAAAGCAGTATGAAGAAACTGTTGAGATTGAAGATAAGGCTAATAAAAAATTTTCATATAAAATTGTTCCTACAGAAGATTTTTTTCCTGGATGAAACTCAAAAAGATATTTAAGTAAAAATGAGTTTAGTGATAATGGAAACTTTAATTATGAAAAGGCGACACATATTCTTCTTAAAAATATTGGATTTGGTCAAGTTTATTATAACTATAATATTTTTGGAGCAAACAATGAAGTAGATCAACAATATTTATTGGAAAGAACACCTATTTGAAAAATAATTGAAAAAATAAATAAAACTACACTTGAGAATAAGGATGTACTTATTTCTGAAAATGAAAACGAGGTTCCTTCATTATTCGTAAAGGGTGAATCTCAATATTATAACGCCAACAGAGTAGAATCCAAGGATATAAATATAGATAATTTTGTAAATCAAATTTCTGAGAAATTGCCAGAGTATTCAAATATACTTGTATTTATTAAAAATTTTTATAATAAATACAAGACCTCAATTATTGCTGATAATAACGATTCATATTTTTCAAACGATAAAATTTATAATGAAATATTTGATTTAACTCTTGTAAATAGTAAAGGTTTAAGTTATGATAAAAACTTTGATTTTTTCTCTTGAAAAAAAGTATATGAATATGGTCAAGAAAATTTTAATGATAATTTCGCTGATGATTTTTGTAATTTAACTTTAAGAGATGAAGATGGTAAAACAAATTTAGAAGTTTGCCAAAATAATAAAATTATAGAGCAAAATAATGAAATGGCTAAAGTCTATAAAAAATTTCCTGAATTAACAATTATTAATGCATTAATTATAAATTTATGAAAAGAGTCAATGGAGTTTGATGTTGTTAGGCCAATATCACGAGATAATAAAGCTGTAACTATTGACGATGGACTATATTCTTACTTTAATATTTCTAAAAAATCTAATACTTTAACTACCGATATATCTAGACACTTTACAGCAATGTCAACTGGATTATTTTCATCTAACTTATTAAATGATTCATATAATTCAACAGGTACTGTTTTCTTTCAAGGTCAATTTTTAAGTATAAAAAATATTTTTGATTTTGAGAATTCTAGTTCAGAAAATCAGTCAAGAGGTTCTTCTATGAAACCGGTTTATGAAAAAAACAAGATCAAGAAAAGAACATCATTCATAATACCACTTGCTTACTTTTGTTATATTGTAATTATTATGCCATTTGGTTATGTTGGATATTTAATTTTTGATAAGAAAGCTAAATTATAGAAAGGAGTTTTAATATGATAGAAGTAAAAAATATTACAAGAGACTTAGGTGGTTTTGTTATAAACCAAGTTAGTTTTACAATTAAAAAAGGTTCAGTAGTAGCTTTTGTAGGTGATAATGGTGCAGGTAAAACTACAACAATTAAGGCTCTTTTCGGAGAATTAAAATTAGAGCAAGGAGAAATATTAATGGATGGTAAAAGTATCTTTGAAGAGCAAAATCTTCAAAGAATCGCTTTTTTCCCAGATTCAAATAGTGTTCCTTTAAATATGAAATTAAAAGACTATGTTGCATATATTTGTGCAGTTAATAATATATCCAAAAATGCAGCCAAAGAAAATGCTGATAAGGTTTTTAAAATGCTTTCGTTAGAACCATATAAAAATAAAAAAATTAAAAGTTTAAGTGCTGGTTGAAAGAAAAGGGCAATTATGGCAAGTGTACTTGTAAGAGCACCTGAATATATTGTTTTTGATGAACCAACAGCAAATGTTGATGTTGAAGCTAAATTATCTTTTATGAATATTCTTCATGAACTTTCTCGAATAGGAGTGACAATCTTAATTACTAGTCATATCTTAGAAGAGTTACAAGAAGTTGCAAATTATGTTGTTTTTATAAGAGATGGAGAAGTAGTTTTGGAAAAAGATTTTGATAATAAAAGTGAATCAATTGCAAAATTATATAAGGAAATAATGGCTGAAAAAAATAATGGTGAGAAACTTTTAAAAGAAATTTATATGAATAAGGAAATGGTGGTTTAATATGGAAGCAATTAAAATTAAAGCTTCAAAGAGTAAGAAAGTAAAAGAATTTAATGGATTTAGAACTTTATTTCTTATTAATCTTAAACGTTTGATAAGAAATAAAGCAGTTTTATCTACAGCTATAATTTCAATTATTGTAACTTTTATCTTTTCTTCAAGCACAGCAGGTTTATTAAAAACTCCTTTTAATGCTATTACTATTGGAGTTATATTTGTCTCAATATCATTTATATGTGAAGTATTTTTCTTTATAGTATTTATGGTTATAATCTCGACGGAATTAATAAAGAAACAAATGCAGGATGGTATTCAAAATATTGAAACAAGATCTGGTATTAAATTTCAAAAATCTTTTTTGCTAAGATGATTTGTATTTATTAGTTTTGTTGGTGGAGTTGCAGTTATAAATTCAATTATAAAAATAATTATATCTTCATCAATTGTTTTTAAATTTGATTTAATATCAGGTATTATTTTAAGCAATTGTATATTTTATTTTTTTCTAACTATTGCTTGAAGTCCTATTGTATTTTTAGTAACAATTATTTGTTCTATTGCTTGAAGTGTAATGTTAAATATAATGATAGCAATGATTCTTTGCTTATCATCAATGTTTACTTCAATACCATCAATTATAGAGTTTTCAAAACCTATTAATAATATTTCAGTTATGAAAACAAATCTGAAAATAAATATTTCTAAATCATTTTATGAAACATTTAAAAATGATGAATCAGTTAATTCAATCTTTGTAGACTCAGTAGATAATCAAAATAATTCAATTTTTTTAAGTGAGGTTCAAAAAAATTTGAACATAGAAACTTTAAATGCTCAAGATATTAATTATTATAAATTATTAAAATTGGGCAAAGAACAAGGTCAAACTTATAATACTTTAATGGCTGCATTATATGGGGGAGCACCAAGCGTTTATTTTCAAGAGGATGAAGAAATTGAGACTGATGAAATAAAACCAATACCAGTTTTACAAAATACAGAGATTTTTAAAATTTTGGATGAGATTTATCAAACTATTTATCAAGGTATGAAATCAGATAATAATAAACCTACTATATCAAGCCCAGGTTATCAAGGCAGTTATATAGATTTTGATTATGAGAGTGAATTTAAATTTCATAATTTATCACCATTAATTAAATGACTAAAAAAACAAGAAACTACAAAGAAATATAGCTCTTTATTGAATTGAACAAATTCAATTTACTCTAAGTATGTTTTTGCTTTATCAGCAACGAGAGACCTTTTTGATGATAGCACTTATGTATTTGCAAGTAATTTTAGTCATTTATCTACTTCAATTAGTAATAATGATATAGAAGAAAATGATGAGATATATAAAGTTTACCTAAGATACCCAGAACTATTAATTATTAATAACATTATTACAGAAGCATGACTAAATAATATGTTTTGAAGAGGAGAACTTTATAATGCGGATTGAACTTCTGGTTCTGCAGAAGATGGAAATATGTTCAAGACTCCTTATGAAGCTTATGATACATATCAAAATTGGACAAATGAATCTATTCTAAAAAATAATATTAATATTTTTCAACATTTTTCATCAATGCATAGTCAATTATTTGGAAGTTCTTTAAATAAAGACCTAATGTTTTCTGCTTCTGTCTTATCATATACAGGAATAACAACAGGTTATTCTAACTATACAGATTTAGCTAAGTATGATTTAAGAGAAAACAAAGGCAATGAACCTTTAAGTCCTATTTTTTCAAAAGTTAACTTAAAGAAAAAAATTGGTTATAATGTGCCTGTAATTTATATGATATACTTATTATTATCATTTGGTTTAAACTATCTGGCTTACTTAATTTGATCAGGAAAGTCAAAAATATAAAAAGGTAAAATAAGTAAATGAATAAAGATTTTTTTGTAAGATACATAGATGATGAATCTTTAATTGAATATAAAGAAAAAACAGAATTTAAAAAAAGCAAAGGCTTTTTTGGACTCTGGTTTTTTTATTGAAAAAAACATAAAGTAAAATCTCTTTTTGCAATAGCTTTTATAATTTTGGTTTCTTGTCTTTCTGTTTTTAACATACTAATAGCAAGGCAAATAACCTCTATTTTAATTGGAGAATCTTTAATAGAGACTTTAAATAATAAAGAATTATTATCTGAAATTATAAAAGGTTTAATTCCATTTATTGAAGAAGATCAAAAAGAAATTTTTAACCAAATTGAAGAATTTATTTTGAGCAATGATTTAGAAATGCCAAAGGAACTTATTAATAATATTTTACAAAAATTTTATTTTGATTATTTAAGTTATGATGGTAAAAATGTGGTTGCTATCTTTTTCGAACTTTATATTACAAAAATTCAATGAGTATATATTCTTTTGGCAACAATAGTATTTGTAATAATTTGTATGTATATAGCTTATTGTTTTTGTGGAATTATTAGTGAGGAAGCTCAAACTGATTTAAAAAATAAATTAATTAAATCATTATTAACAAAAAATGTAGACTTTTATAATAAAAACTCTCAAGGAAAAATTACTGAAACAATAGTTAAAGATTGCAAAAATATTTCTGAACAATTAAAAGTTGCTCCAATAATTTTATTATTTATAGTTTTTTCAACAATTGGATCTACAGCAATGCTAGTTTATATTGATAAATTAATTTCAATATTAATGTTTAGCTTAATACTAGGAGTAATGTTAATTGCTTTATTTGTAGTTTTACTTATTGCAAAACCAGTAAAAAAAAGTATGGAGGCCAAATCAAAAAGTGACTCTGAGATTACTGAAAAAATATCTGCAATAAGATTAATTAAATCAACAGGAACATGAGAAAAAGAAATTGAACATTTTAGTGAAGAAAATGAAAAGCAAAATAAGTATAATAAAAAATTAAATTTTGCAATATCTATAATTCCGGGAATTATAATTGGAGCTGTAGGGTGTCTAACTTTATCATCAATAGTTTTTGGAGTTTTCATTTATGCTTCAGATACAAGTAAATTAATAACTGTTTTTTCTACATTTACTGCAGGTATTTTTGTTATGGTAACACCAATATTTCAATTAAATACAATTCTCCAAAGTATCAGTTCAACAAATAAATCATCTCAAAATATAGCAAGTATTGTAAATGATGAAGATAACATAGTTGATATTAAAGAACCTAAATTTATTGAAAAAAAAGAAATAGAAAGCATTGTTTTTGAAAATGTTTCTTTTGCTTATCCAACTTCTCCTGAAAATAATATTCTTAATAATTTATCAATAAGTTTTGAAAAAGGAAAATCATATGCATTTGTTGGACCCTCAGGATGTGGTAAATCTACAGTTACAAGATTACTTTTAAGATTTTATGAAAATTATGAAGGTTCAATCAAAGTAAATGGTGATATGGAATTAAAAGATATAGATTTAAAAAACTGACTTCAAAATATTGGTTATGTAGATCAAGAACCACAAATTCTTTCAGGAACTATTAAAGAAAATTTACTCTATGTTAAAAATGATGCCACTGATGATGAAATAATAGAAGCTTGTCAAAAGGCCAAACTTCATGATCTAATAATGAGTTGAGAAAATCAGTATGATACATTTTTATTTGAAAGAGGAAAACAATTATCAGGTGGTCAAAAACAAAGACTTGTTATCGCAAGAACATTTTTAAAGAATCCAAGCTTAATTATTTTAGATGAAGCTACAAGTGCTTTAGATAATTTAGTTGAGAAGGAGATCTCTATTGAACTCGATAAATTAATAATAGGAAAAACTACAATAACAATAGCACATAGATTAACTACAATTAAAAATTATGACAAAATTTTTGTATTAGATTCATTCAAAAAAATTGTGCAAGTTGGAACCTTTAACGATTTAATAAAAAAAGAAGGTTTATTTAAGGATTTATATGAAGTAGATAAGGGGGAAAGTTAAAATGATAAAAATTAAAAATATTTTTAATGCTAAAAATAATTGAAAAACTACATTTATTTTATATTTAATTTTGTCTTTACTTTCAATTCTTATATTATTTTTTATGCCTATGGTATTTGAAACTGAAAGTGGAAACCTTATAAAATTAAATCTAATTGGTAAAAAGGAAGGTTCAATTTATTTTGCACAAAAACAAATAGAGAATTATGAGGCTAAAATTTTATGAGATTTTGATTATACTTTTATTTTATTTACATATCAAAATCTTTGAAGTTATTTTGGTTGATTCTTTTTTCTTCTTTTACTTACTTTAAATCACTTTAATTTATTAAAAAAAACTGGTGGTACTAGAAGGATTGTGAGTGCATCAATTATTTTAATAGTTTCATTTTTTTTATTAATTAGTACAATAAATTATATGGTAGCTTATGCTCAATGAATTGAGGCATATGGGAAACTTACTGAACAAGTTTTGCAAAAGGCAAGATTAGGTAAATTAAAACAAGCCTTAATGTTTATTTTTGCAGCAATTTTTATAATTATGAGTTGTTATAATATTTATGTAGAAAAAAAAGTAACATATAAGGTAAATAAGGAAATAATTGATAATAAGAGAAATAAAAAATCAAAAAAATTAGAAACAACTAATAATTAGTTGTTTTTTTATATTCTGTTTACACTCTATATATGCAATATTTGTTATAATATATTTGTTTTAAAGGAGAGATTTTAATGTCTAAAAAAATGTCAGGAATTGGTGCAAGTAATGGTATATCAATCGCTAAGGTTTATATATTAGATGAACAACCAATAATTATCTCAGATGTAATACCAAAAAATATTGAATCAGAATTAACTCTTGTAACTTCATCAATTGCAAAGGCTAAAGTTGATTTAGAAAATTTGCAAGTAATTGCAAAAGAAAAACTAGGGGAAGAAAAGGCAGCTATTTTTGAAGCTCATGCTTCAATATTGGAAGATCCAGCAATGGCAGAGGAATTTACAACTTTAATTAAAGATAAAAATTATAATGCTGCAAAAGCTATTAAAGAAGTAACCGATAAATATATGGCCATGTTCGAAGCAATGGATGATGAATATTTTAAAGAAAGAGCTGCAGATATTAAAGATGTAACTGAAAGATTAATTAGATATGTTTTAAATCTCCCTGTAGCAGATTTAGCAACAATTAGTGAAGAAGTTATTATTGTTGCTGAAGATTTAACTCCATCTCAAACTGCACAATTAAATCCAAAATTTGTAAAGGGTTTTGCATGTAATATTGGAGGAAGAACTAGTCATGCCGCTATTATGGCAAGAAGTTTAGAAATTCCTGCAGTTTTAGGTTTGAAAACTATTTTACGTGACGTGAAAGATAAAGATATTTTAGCAATAAATGGTGAAACTGGTGATATTGAAATTAATCCCTCAGATAAAAATCAATGAAAAAAATTGGCTGAAAATTTTGAAAAAGAAAAAGAAGAATTAAAAAAATTAAAAGATAAACCAACTTTAACTAAAGATGGCTTTGATGGCTTTATTTTAGAGGGAAATATTGGAAGTCCTAAGGATGTAGAATCTGTTCTTGAAAATGGTGGAGAGGGAATAGGTTTATTTAGAAGTGAATTCTTATACATGGACAATGATCATTTTCCAACAGAAGAAGAGCAATTCGTTTCATATAAAAAAGTTGTTGAAGATATGAAGGGTAAAATCACTATTATTAGGACTTTAGATATTGGTGGTGATAAAAAGTTATCATACTTCTCATTCCCACACGAAATGAACCCATTTTTAGGATATCGTGCAATTAGATTTACTTTAGATAGAAAAGATATTTTTAGAGATCAAATAAGAGCTTTACTACGAGCTAGTGCTTTTGGTCCAGTAGGAATAATGTTTCCAATGATAGCAACAATTGATGAATTTTTAGCTGCAAAAAAATTTACATTAGAATGTAAAGCAGAATTAAAAAAAGAAGGAATTAAAGTTGGCAAGGGTTTACAAATTGGAATGATGGTTGAAATTCCAGCAGCAGCAGTCAATGCTGAAAATTTTGCTAAACATGCGGACTTCTTTTCAGTAGGAACAAATGATTTAATTCAATATGCAATGGCAGCTGATAGAATGAGTGAAAATGTTACTTACTTATATCAACCATATAATCCCTCAATTTTAAGATTATTAAAAATGACAATTGATGGTGCACACAAACATGGAAAATGAGCCGGAATGTGTGGAGAAATGGCAGGAGAACCAGATGCTCTTCCCTTATTAATGGGTTTAGGACTTGATGCGTATTCAATGTCAGCAACAAGTATTTTAAAGGCTAGAAGCATTATGTCAAAATTAACTTTAAAAGAAGTAAAACAATTAGCAGATAAAGCTTTAGAATGTGAGACTTCTTCTGAGGTTTTAAAATTAGTTAAAGAAGTAATGAAAAACAAGTAATTCGTAAGAATTATTTTTTTTATTTAAAAATATAATAATAACATTTTTTTATTGTAAAATAATGTTTGAGGAGAAGGTAAATTATGGGATTATTCACAAAAAATAAAAAATTAGAAGTTTTTGCACCAGTTGATGGTGAAATTATTGACCTATCAAAAGTAGAAGACGAAGTATTTTCAGAAAAAATGCTTGGAGATGGAATAGCATTTATTCCTGATAATGGCGAATTTGTAGCACCAATAGATGGAAAACTTGTAACAGTTTTTCCAAGTGGTCATGCATATGGTATAGCAAACTCAAATGGAGTTGAAATATTATTGCACATTGGTTTGGATACAGTTTCACTAAATGGTGAAGGATTTGATATTAAAGTAAAACAAGGATCAAATATTAAAGCTGGAGAATTATTAGTAAACGTAGATATGGCAAAGGTATCTAAAAAAGTACCTTCAATGAATACACCATTAATTTTTACAACTGATTCTATGAGTGGAAGAAAATTTGAAGTTTTAAAAACTGGTAAAGTAAAAAAAGGTGATTTAATAATTGAAGTTAAATAATTTAAATATTTAAAAGACCCTATTAGTTAGGGTTTTTTATTTTTTTAGAGGCTTTTTGGAGTAAAATTAAAAAGGTGATTTAATGAAAGAAAAGGTAAACAAATTTAGAGATAAGCACTTCGGTTTAAGCGAAGAGACAAAATTTAGATTTGATATATTAAATTATAAAACTGATGGAATGATTTTTGTAACTTCCGTTCTAATAGTTCCATTTATTTTGTCTCTATTTATCGCTCTGTTTGGTAATAATAATAAAGAAACTTTTGCTCTCTTATACTTAGTATCAGTTATTATTGGAATGGTTTTTAATATTTTAAGAAATGGACCTGGATTTTTTAAAGGTGGCTATTTTTGAATTTATCTACTAATCATAGGACCACAAATTGTTTTTATTTTTACTGGGCTTATAATGTTTTTAATTAATTCGGCTTTAAATAATGATGAAGAATTAATATCTGCCTTTTCTTCAATTCTGACTATGATTTTAACAGAGGTTATAATCATAATTTTGGCTATATTTTATGATAGAAAAATATTTAAAAGATTTAAAGAAACTTTAAAAACTAAATGAAAAGAAATTATTATAATAGGATTTGCAGGTACAGTAATATTGTATTTTGTTTCAACTTTTATATTTTTGAATTTAATTGAGACAAATTTAATGGGAGCCTCAGAAAGTGAGAATCAAAAAAATTTAATTGGTATACTGAGAGATAGTGATAAGTCAATTAAAATAACATATATTATTTTATTATTTATACTTACTGTTGTTGTTGCTCCATTTTGTGAAGAGTTATGTCTTAGAAATTGTTTCAATTTAAATGCTTCAAATAGATGATTAGGTTTTGTAGGAAGTGCAATGTTTTTCGGTTTTGTTCATTACGGACCGAGCTTTGACTTTCAACATATTCTTAGTTATTCTTCAGCAGGTTTTATATTATCAGGAGTATTTTTATTTACTAAAGGGAATATGACTTTCTCATGAATAGTGCACTTGTTAAATAACTTATTAGCATTTATTCTAATCTTATTTATTATTTAAAAACAGAAAAAAAGAGGTTACTTATGACAATAATAAAAGTCAATCAAAACGATGTAGATCAAACAGTCTTTAATTTTATTAAAAAAAATTTTAAATCTACTAATTTATCTATTATTTATAAATGATTTAGAAAAGGAAAAATCAAAATTAATGATATTAAAATTAAAGATACAAAACAAAAAATAAAATTAAATGATGAAGTTAAAATTTATGATAGTAGTGAAACTGAGAAAAGAGATCAGTTTTTGGAAGTGGACTTTTCTGAACTAGAAATAGTTTATGAAGATGAAAATATTGTAATTGTAGATAAACCAGCTAATCTTGAAGTGCATTCACCAGTGAATATAAATTTAGATCAAATGGTAAAAAGTTATTTGAAAAATAAAAATGAATATAATCCTGATTTGGAAAATAGTTTTGTCATTAGTCATGTTCATAGAATTGACAAACTAACAAAGGGGTTAGTCATTTATGCAAAAAATAAAATTACTTTGGATATTCTTTTAAATGAGTTAAATAATAAAACTAAAATCAAAAAACTTTATTTAGCAAAAACAGAAAATGATAATTTACAGACAGGAAAAATATCAGGATATATTAAATATGATAATGATAATCAAAAGGCAAAATTTAGAATTGATAAATTTAACAATGCTAAAAAGGTTGAACAAGTAAATAAGTTAATTGATGAAAAAAATAATATATATGAAGTTCAAATATTAACAGGTAGAAAACACCAAATTAGAGCCGTTTGTAATTTCTATAAATCTCCAATATGTAAAGATTTCAGATATGGTGGGAAGAGAAGTCATCTAAGAGAAATTGACCTAATTGCCTATAAGATAATTTTTAATAATTTTGAAGGTCATTTAGAATATTTAAATGGTAATGAATACAAATCAAAATATAGCTTTTAATGTTAAAATTAAAATAATATATTAGGAGGTTTGAGATGTTATCTACAAGACAAGGTATTTTTAGTGTTATTGTTGGTACGACAATCTCTACTCTAAATGCAATAATTCAATTTTTAACAATGTACTGAGTTTTGGAAAAATTTGGAACTGAGTTTAACGGGTTTGTGCGTTTAGTAACATCATTCTCTGCAATTATTGCAACAGCAGAGGGAGCCTTAGGGATTGCTGCTTCAATTTTACTTGTAAAACCATTAGTAACTAATGATTGAATTAGTGCAAATGAGATTTACTCAACAGCAAAAAAAAGTTTTAGAAGATCAGCTATTGTTGGATTAGTCTTAGTTACTGTAACTGCACTTGCTTACCCGTTATATGCAGGAGTAAATGCACAAGATAGTAGCATTTTTGATCCAAATAGCTGAACTAATATTGGTTTGAATTTAACTGATGAAAAATTTGCCCCATATTGACAATTAATGATTATTGCTTTAATCTTTGGGTCAAAAAACTTTGTTTCTGCTTATTGATTTAGTGTTTATGAAACTATAATTATAGCTGATAATAAAAATGTTATAAGAAGAATAACAATTCTTTTTACAGATATTTTAGTAAATGGATTAACTTTTTATTTATTGGCAAAGGCTAGTAATCCAGTAATAGCATTTATTCCTATATTACTCTACTCTCCTGTAAAGGGATTATTAATATATTTATATGTTAGAAAAAAATATTTATGATTGAAATATTATCGAGATTTCAATAGCTTTAAATTAAATACAACAACTTCAAAAATAACTTGATCTAACTTAGGGTCAACATTATTATTAAATTCAGATATTGCTATAGCTTCAGTAATTTTTGGGCTAAATGTTTCATCAACGCTTTCACTTTATTTAGTTGTTGCTCTAAATGTTAGGCTAATAATGACAAATTTTATTGTATCTTTTAGAGAGTTTTTTGTTACATTAGTTGCAAGAAGAGGAAGAATCAATTGAAATAGTTATGCAAAATATGAGCTATATAGTTATTTAATAGCAGCCTTTACATTTATTAATATGTCTATATTATCTCCATACTTTGTTAGTGCACTTTATGGTAAAAACATTACTTTAACTGACCCAACAAACCCAAGTACAAAGGCCTTTGAATTTATGTTTTATACACCAATTTTTTCAATGCTTTATGCTGCAGTTACTGCATTTACAATTCTTTGTGATAGTCAAATGACTTTAATTCAGGCAAAAGGAAGATATGGTGAAGTTTCAAAATTTCAAAATATAATTGGGGTTGTTTATATAATTACAGCTGTTTTGGTACCATTTATATTAGTTACAGCTGGTGTTGGGGGAATTAATAGTTTAGTTATTGGAGTTGTTAGTATGTATTTAATTAAGTTACTTTGCTTAATTATTAGATATGGCTATTTATGAATTTATGTTTGAAAATATGTCACTTACAACTCTAATAAAAAATATGTTATAAATAATTTTTTAATATTGATTGTTCCTACATTTATTGCTATTTTATTAAACTCATTTTTAATTAGTAAACACTTAGATATTAGAAGTGCTACAGGAGAAGGAGCTCATATTGCTCCTCTAATTGGTTTATTCTTCGGAACAATATTATCAACAATTTTTGTTCTAATTTTATTCTCATATATTCTTAATGCTAAACTATTTAATGGTATTATAAGAAATCTTCCAATTATTCAAAAAACTCTTTTAAGAAAAAACTCTCAATCAAGAAAGAAAAACTTAGAAGAATATGGAATAGATGTAGATGAAATTGTTGACAAAGGAAATCAGATTTCTCATGCTATGTATGGTATTGAAGATACAACAGTTAGTTCTTCACTAATTAATGAATCAACAGTAATTAACGTTAATCCAAAAAATGAAAATATTTATGTTCTAAAAGGCAAATAAAATTGATATAAATCAATTTTTTTATTTAGTTTTTAAGAATCTTTAAGCACTTTCTAGGTGCTATAATTTATAAAGGTGAAAATATGATAAGTTCTTCAATATTTATTGCAATAGGAATATCAATGTTATATTTGTTTATGTTTTATACATCAGGCTTAATATTCATTGAATTTTTTAAATTCAAAATTAAGAATCACTTTGTAGCAATAGCTACAGGTTTTTTTAGTTATTTTACTTTTATATCAGTATTCACTTTTCCATTGCAATTAATATCAGTTCTTCCATATGTTTTCTTTGTGTATTATACATTTGCAATTTCTTTAATTTATCTTCTATTTTGTTTTATTTTTATAAAGTTTTGATTAAACACTAATTTTTTAAAAATTGACTCACTAATATTTTTAGTGGTAGTGGTTATTTTTATAGCAATTGATTATGCATCAATTAACTATATATCAAAAGAAAATTTTAGTAGACATAAAAATACTTTGGCTATTTTGTATTGATTAAAAGATAACCCTGTATCATTTTTTAATGATTCAACCTTATTTAACTTTCTTGGATTTAAGCCGTTTCAGGGTTGATATACTTTTCAACTTTCAGTAATAATGATGGTAAATATTGAGCCATATCAGTATAAGGATTTAATCGTTCCATTATTAATTATTTTAGATGCTTTTATAATTACTTCAATATTATTCTTATTTTATGAATCTTTTACTCCAAAAATGAAAATAAATAATAGAATAACTGTTTTCATTATTAGTTTTATAACATTTATTATTACAAGAATAATTTTCTGGTGATTAGATTATTCCATTTTTACAGGTGATATGATTCTTCTCTATTTAATATTTTATGCAGCAACATTATTATTAAGATATACAACAGCTAATGTTAGGGAAAGGTATAGTCCAATTTTTATAGGATTTGTATTAGGGGGATATATATCTTTTTCTTGAGATAGTTCTTATCAAATATTATTTTTATTGTATGCATTTATTTTTACAATTCAAAGAAGATTTAATCAAAACTTTACAAAAGATATTTTAAAAATTGCAATATTCCCCATGGTAGGATTCATATTTTATAATATTATTTTAAGTTTATATCTGCAAGTTATTATTTTTGGATTTATACTTTTAATTATGCTACTTGCTTCTTACTTAATGAATAGGAGATACTCTTTTGTTGTCAAATTTGAAACTTTTTTAGAAACAAGAAGTCTATTCACTGTTTTACTTGTACCTTTATTTTTTATGATGATATCAACAGGATTTATTTTAGCATTTAATGAAAACATTTTATCTGAAGAGTATAACTCTCTAAATATAATTTATATATGAACTTCATTAATAAAGAATGATATTGCAAAACAATTTTTAACTTTTATAATATCAATGACTTTACTAACTTGTTCATTTGTATGAGTTTTCTTTAGAAAAAAAATTAAATATGATTTAATAACAAACTCTATTGACTTATTTTTAATTAGTTATTTAACATTCTATAATCCAATTTCTGTAAGATTTATAAGTACATTTTATCCAAAAATGTTTGAAACAAATGGAATGGTTTTAATAGTCTTACTATTTACATTTGTAAATACTTTGCCTTATGCTATAAGAACAAAGAAAACAATTGAAGAAATAAATGATGTAGTAATTATAAAAAAATATTCAAGAGTGAATTTTTAATAGGAGGTATTTTAATGAAAAAAATTTTAGAAAAAATTAGACAATTAAAAGAAGATTTAAATAAGTGAGGTCATGCTTATTATGTATTGGATAAACCTTTAGTTGATGACTCAGAATATGACAAAAGCTTAAATGAATTAATAAAATTAGAAGCAGAATATCCTGAACTAATTACATCAGATTCTCCTACACAAAAGGTTGGAGGAATTGTTATAAATAAGTTTGAGAAATATAAACATAAGCAGCCAATGTTAAGTTTGGCTAATGCCTTTAATAAAGAGGATTTAGAAAATTTTAATGATCAAATCATAAAAGAGATTGAAAATAAAAAATATAATTTTTTTGTAGAGCCTAAAATAGATGGATTATCAATTTCATTAATATATAAAAATGGAAATTTGTTTAAAGGTGTTACTAGAGGTGATGGAGTTTATGGTGAGGATGTTACTTCAAATGTTAAAACAATAAAAAGTATTCCACTTTCAATATCAGATAAAAATGATTATGTAGAAATTAGAGGAGAAGTTTTCTTATCTAAAACTGAGTTTGAAAAATTAAACAAGCAAAGATTATTAAATAATGAAGAGATTTTTGCAAATCCAAGAAATGCTGCAGCGGGAACTTTAAGACAACTTGATTCAACAATTGCTGCTTCAAGAAAACTTGATGCATTCTTGTATTACTTTATGGATAGAGAAAAATTTCATACTCACAGTGATTCTTTAAATTATTTAGAAACAATGAATTTTAAAATAAATAGTTTGGGTAAAATCTGTAACAGCATTGAAGATGTATATAGCCATATTCAATTTATTCTTTCACAAAGAGAAAAATTACAATATGAAATAGATGGTGTTGTAGTTAAAATAAATGATTTTGATTTATATGAAAAAGTAGGTTATACAGCAAAGTCTCCAAAGTGAGCTATAGCTTTTAAGTTTCCTGCTGAAACTAAGCAAACTAAATTAAAAAATATTTTTGCAACTGTTGGAAGAACAGGAAGAATTACATATAATGCTGCTTTGGAACCTGTTCAAATTGCAGGAACAACAGTACAAGCAGCAACACTTCACAATGCAGATTTTATTATTCAACGAGATATTAGAATTGGTGGAGAAGTAAAAGTAAAAAAAGCTGGTGATATAATTCCAGAAGTAATTTCGCCAATACAAGATGATAATTATAATTCTTTAAAAAAATGAAGTGAAGAAAAAAACTGTCCACAATGTAACTCAATACTGGAAAGAGTAGATGGTGAAGTTGATCAATATTGTATAAACTTTCAATGTCCGAGAAAAATCGTTAGAGGGTTGGAACACTTTGTTTCAAGAGATGCTATGAATATTGAAGGATTGAGTATAAAAATTATTGAGAAGCTTTTTAATAATAAATTTGTCAATACAGTTTCTGATATTTATAAATTACATAAATATAAAGATCAATTAATAGAACTAGATAAGATGGGTGAAAAATCTGTTAATAACTTGTTAGAGTCAATAGAGGCTTCAAAAACGAATTCCTTAGAAAAATTATTTTTTGGTTTAGGAATCAGACATGTTGGTAAAAAAACTGCAAAAACATTATCACTTAATTTTAAAAATATAGATATGATATCTTCAATAACTTTTGATCAATTAGAACAAGTTAATGATGTTGGACCAATAGTTGCTAAATCAGTTTGTGATTGATTTCAAATTAAACAAAATAGAGAATTAATTGAAGAACTAAAAAAACTTAAAATTAATATGCAATATTTGGGTAATGAAGGTACTAAAAATAATGATAAAATAACATTGAAAAGCTTTGTTATAACAGGAACATTGAGCAGACCAAGAAATTATTTCAAAGATTTACTTGAAGAGTATGGTGCAAAAGTTATTGATACAATAAGTAAAAAAACTGATTTTTTATTAGCAGGCAATGAGGCTGGAAGTAAATTAGAAAAAGCTCAAAAGTTGGGAATTAATATTTTATCAGAAGAAGATTTTTTAGAAATGATAGGAGAATAAACATGACAATTAATTTAGAATTATTAAAAGAGCTTCAAGATGATGCTATGTTAGATTTATCAGAAAAAGAATTGCAAAATATTTTGAAATATGAAAATAGTATATTAAAAAAATTTGAAAAAGTTTTACTAGTTAATACTGATAATGTTGAAGAACTTCATTATCCCTTTGAAATTTTTATAAATGACTTGAGAGAAGATGAAGAAACAAAAACTTTATCAAAAGATGAAATTCTTAAAAATGCACCTAGTACTTTTGAAGATTTTATAACAGTTGTAAAGGTGGTTAAATAATATGAATTTTAAAAAAACTACATTAAAAAAATTACATGATCAATTAGTAAATAAGGAATTAAAAACTACTGATTTAATTAAGAGTGTTTTAGATTCATCAAAAGCTGACTGGGATAGTAATTTTTTAATCACTTTATGTGAAAAAGAGGCAATGCAAAAAGCAGAGGAAATAGAAAATAAAATCGATAAAGAAAATATTTTAAGTGGAATTCCTTTTATTCATAAAGACAATATCACAACAAAAAATATTTTAACAACTGCAGGTTCAAAAATTTTATCTAATTATATCCCATCATATGATGCAAGAATTGCTGAATGCTTTAATCAAGTAGACTCTATACTAATAGGAAAAGCTGCATTGGATGAATTATCAATGGGTGGAACTGGTTTATTCTCATTTAATGGTGAAGTTAGAAATCCTCATGATAAAAATAGAATTGCTGGGGGAAGTTCAAGTGGAAGTGCTTATGCAGTTGCAAAGGGAATTGTACCATTTGCTACTGGAGGAGATACAGGTGATTCTATTAGAAAGCCAGCTAGTTTAACAGGGATAGTTGGTTTCAAACCAACTTATGGATCTATTTCAAGATATGGAGCAATTCCTTATGCGCCTAGTTTAGATCATTTAGGTTTTTTCACAAACAATGTTGAGGATTTAGCATATTTATGTGAGGCAACTTATGGTAAAGATGACAGAGATTTTACTTCAATTGATAATAAACAAGAGTTTGTAAAAAATATTAATAATTTTAATAAAAAAATAAAATTTGGTTATATAAAAAATGTTAATAAACTTTTAAAGGGTCAACTTCTAAAAGATTATCTTAAACTATATGATATTTTAAAAGCAGAGGGCCATGAAATTATTGAATTGGAATTTGATAAGAAACTACTTGAAGCAATACCGGCAGCATATATGATGATTTCTTTTGCTGAGGGAGTATCTTCAAATTATAATTTGGATGGAATTAAATTTGGATTAAGAGCTAAAGGAAATAATTATAAAGAAATTATAAAAAACTCTAGAACCGAAGGTTTTGGAGAGACTGTTAAAAGAAGATTTTTAATCGGAAGTTATCAGTTAAAATCGGAAAATCAGGAAATACTTTTAGCTAAATCAAAAAAAGTTAGAAGACTTATTGTAGAGGCATTAGAAAAATTATATGAAAAAGTGGATATATTAATATTGCCTCCAACTTTTGAGCCAGCGCCGACTGTTGACCAAGTTTATGGTGTTGATGTAGAACAAAAAGGAGAGGGAGAATTTGTATTTGCAGAAGATATTTTGATTCTTGCAAATTTTAATGGTATGCCATCAATTACAATACCCTTTGTTTCACAAGAAAATATGCCAATAGGAATTAATTTAAATGCAAAACCTAAGGAAGATTTAAAAGTACTACAGGCAGCAAAATACTTGGAAAATATAATTGCAAAAAATTTTAGACAAGTAGGTGATTTAAATGAATAACTTTGAAGTAGTTATAGGAATTGAAAACCATATTGAGTTAAAAACTAAATCAAAAATGTTTGGTTTAGGTCCAGTAAGTTATGGAGAAACTCCTAACTCACAAGTATCAGAAATTGATATGGGTTATCCTGGTACTTTACCATCAGTAAATAAAGAAGGTGTACGATTAGCATTACTCACTTGTAATGCTTTAAATATGCAAATAGATCCTCTTTTAAGATTTGATAGAAAAAATTATTTTTATCCCGACCTAGTTAAAGGTTATCAAATTACACAACAGTTTTTTCCTATTGGAAAAGAAGGAAAAATTAGTATTAATTTAGAGAACGGGGAAAAGAAAGTTATTGAAATTGAGAGATTGCACATTGAAGAAGATACTGCAAAACAAACACATAAAGATCAATTAACATATATTGATTTTAATAGAAGTGGTGTGGGTCTAATTGAGATTGTTTCAAAACCTCTTATTAGAAGTGCGTTTGAAGCTGTTGAATATGTAAATCAATTGAGAGAGTTATTATTATTCTTAGGAGTAAGTGATGTAAAAATGAATGAAGGATCTTTAAGATGTGATATAAATATTTCACTAAGACCTTATGGTTATGAACATTTAGGGTCAAAAGTAGAGATTAAAAATTTAAACTCTTTAAATAATGTAAAAAAATCAATTGAATTTGAAATAAAAAGACAATCAAAAGTATTGTTATCTGGAGGGATTGTTGATCAAGAAACAAGAAGATTTGATGAGACAATCCAAGAGACTGTCTTAATGAGAAAAAAATCAAATGCAATTGATTATAAATATTTTAGAGAACCAAATATTTTCCCAATCCAATTGGATAAAAATTGAATTGAAGAGGTTATTAGGAATTCTCCAGAGTTAGCATCACAAAAGAGAAAAAAATATATTGAAAACTATAATCTTTCTATTGAAGATACTAATTATATCTTGTCTGACCTAACATTAGTAAAGTTTTTTGAAGAGACAATTCTATTAGGTTCCGAACCTAAAAAAATTGCAAATTATTTATTAACTGATATTAAATCTTTATTAAATAAAGATGGAATTGAATTATCTCAATCAAAATTAAGACCACAAGATATTAATCAAATAATAAAATTATTAGATGAGGGAATGATTTCTTCAAAGCATGTTAAAACAATATTGCCAATAGCATTTGAAACTAATAAGGAAATTATAGATATAGTAGAGGAAAATAATCTTAAGTTAATTTCAAATATAAGTGAAATTGAAAAAATTTTAGACCCTATTATTAAGGAAAATCTAAATTTAATAATGGAACAATATGAACAAAGACCAGAGAGAGTTGAGAAAACAATCATGGGTCAACTTATGAAAGATACTGGTGGTAATGTAAATCCTACAATAGCAACAGAAATAATAATTAAAAAAATTAAAGAAAAATTATAAAAAAGGTTAACCATATTTTAAGGTTAACCTTTTTTATTCATCTATTTCCTGTTCTCCTCTAATTTTTAAAACAAGATCATTTACAACATTATTTTTTGCATATACTCCAAGAATATCTCCTTCTTTAAGAATTGTATATTCATCCGGTAAAATAGTTTTACCATTTCTTTTTATTTGAATAATATTAAAGTCCTTATTGGAAACTAAACCAGCATCAAATATTGATTTATCAATAATTTCTTCTTCATAAACAGTAATACTTGTAAAAACATATTCGTTGTCAATTGATTGAACTTCACTTTCAATATCAAATAAGGATTTTGTTGCAACCATTTTACCTGTAATAACATCAGGAATGATAACTTTGTCTTCTTCAAGACCAAGTGCTAATAAGATTCTTTTATGTCGCTCATCTCTTGCTTTAACAATAATATTTTCAACACCTAAATCTATCAAATTTAGAACTGTTAAAATACTCGACTCCATATTTCCACCAAAACATACTATAACTCCATCATATTGTGAAATACCATTTTTTTCTAAAGCATTTTTATTTGTTGCATCTAATACAACTCCTTCAACTGATTCAAATTGATTAATATATAAATTTAATTTTTCTTCATCATAGTCAAAAATCTTTATTAATTGTTTTCTTTCATCTAGTGTTTGTGCCACTGATAGACCAAAGTAGTTTGCTCCAAATATAGCAAAACTTTTTTTTCTAGCCATATTTTCTCCAACTTTCTAACTTATTAATTATACAACTCTTTTAATCTTTAATGTATAATTTAATATAGATTTAAAAAGAGGCTATTTTTATGAAAAATTCTTCAACTGATGAAAAAGATATTGTTAAAAGTAAATCTAATAAAAAAAAGACAGAAGTAAAAAAAAGTGTAGAAAATAAGAATGAAAAGTTCTTTAATAAGTTAAAAAACTGATTACCTTTTTCTAGAATAAGTGGAAAAATAATTTTAGCTTATTTACTTTCTATCATATTAGGGGGTTTTTTACTTTCAATTCCGGGAGTTGTTGTTGATTCAAAAAATCATTGAAATTTCATTACGGGAATGTTCACAGCTTCAAGTGCTATATCTGATACAGGAATAACTATGGTGCAAACAAATACAGGTTATTCGTTTTTAGGGCAATTACTAATAATAATAATGTGTCAAATTGGAGGAATTGGAATTCTTACAATTAAAATTACTCTTTTAGTGATGATAGGAAGAAAAATTTCCTTAGATGATCAAAATATTGCTCAAAAAGAAAGAGGAAATAATAGTTTATCAAACACTGTAGAAATGATAAAAGATGCTTTTGTATTTTTATTAATATTGGAGTTAGTAGGTTCAATAGTCTTATTTTTTGGATTTTATTTCACTCCAATTTCACTTGAAGGAACTCATAAATTAGATCCATCAACTGTTACAAATCCTTATAATGATTTTGGAAAGTCACTTTGATTTGCAATATTTCATTCAATAAGTGCAACAAATAATGCCGGTTTTGATATTGTAAGTGGTAACTCACTACTTCCTTATAATCAAGGAAGTTCACATGCTTATTTAATTCAAATTACTTTCTTATGTCAATGAGTAATAGGTGGATTAGGATATCCAACATATCATGATATTAAGAAAAAAATTAAAGCAAGAAAACAAGGAAAAAAAGTTAAATTCTCTTTATTCACAAAACTAAATTTTATAACTTATATAACTTTATTTATATTAGGACCCATATTAGTTTTTTTAACAGAGTATCTTACTGTTGAAGAAAGTCAAATATTATTAAGTGGTCATTATCAAGAGACTTATAAGTTATTGGGAAATGAAAAGATTAATATTTCTCATAAATGAGTATCTGATGGTGGGGCTTGGAAACCAACTCATGTTTGAATGATGGATTTAATTTTTAATGTCTCTTCAACTAGAAATGCTGGTTTTGCAACAGTGGATGTTAATAGCTTTACTGCTGGAAGTAAATACTTATTATCTATTTGAATGTTTATTGGAGCTGCACCATCATCTACTGCTGGGGGAATAAGAACAACAACTTTTGCCATCTGTGTATTAGCAATATTTTCAATTATGAGAAATAAAAAATCAGTTGAGGTGTTTAAAAGAAAAATACCAGATGAAACTGTTAAAAGAGCCTTTGCTGTAGTATTTATTTCATTTTTTATTGTAACAACAAGTATATTTATTGTTTATTTGGATAGTAATAAAATGCTATTTAGAACAGATGAAACTCAAAATACAGAGGCCACAATTATTAAATTAATAATGTATGTATGTAGCGCTTTTGGTACAGTTGGCTTTCAACCATTCCCTAATGAACAAATTATTCAGTTAGGTGTAATAAGTAAAATAATGTTAGTAATGACAATGTTTGTAGGTCAATTGGGAATATCTAATACCTTATTAGCTTTTGTAAAACCTAAAAATAAGCAGAACTTTAGTTATTTAGAAGAGGAAGTAACAATTGGATAGATATATAGCAAAAAAATTATAAATAAAGATTTCAATAAATATGTTATAATTTTTATAATTATTTAATTAAAAAATAACTTTATTTATAAATATAAAAAATAAAAAATCTTATTTAAAAGTTTATAAAAATAATTATTTTACAAATTTTTTTAAGGGTTAAAAATGAAAACAGAAATATTATTTTTTAAAAATTCAATAAGAAAAATTAGGAATAATTCTATTTCAGTTGTTGCTGTTTCTTTTTTGCTTTTTTTGACATTCTTTATTATTTTCTCAATATTTTCTGTTAATTTAAAAGTTTTTTGAGGTTACAATGAATTTAAAAAAAATAGTAATATAAGAGATAGTGTAATGGAAGTGGATAAAAGTTATCGTTTAATAGATCCTTCAAAAGAAGAAAAAGAGAATCTCCCTGAAAATCAAGAATTGTATCAACAATATATTTTAAATAGATTAGCTTTAGAAAATGACTTTGAATGAAGTAAGACAGAAGAATGAAATATTAATAATATTAAAAATCAAGATGAGATATTAAAACTAAAGGTATTATCTAAAACTCATTCAATTAGTAATAATTGTATAGATTGTCTAGTAATTGATAAGGGAAGAAGTTTCTCTAACTCATATCAGAGATCTAAAAGAGAAGTAATAATAAATAAGCAATTTTCTAAACAAAATAATATTAAAATAGGAGAAATTATTAGATTACACCCAGATGAATATGGAGATTCTCTTTTAGTAAAAGAGAATGAAAAAGTGGCTTTGGATATTTCAAAAACTACAAGTATTGAAGATTTACTTGAGCTTAACCAATATTATGGATTAAACTGATACCAAGTAATTGGATTTGGTAGTTCCGCAGATTTTGCATACCCAATATTTGGTGATATGTCATTTTTACCAAATATGAATAAAGAATCTATTATTTATTTAGATTATAGAAATATGGGATTCAGTGATTATAAATTTAATGTAAAATATGGAGATGATAAAAATGAAGAAAGAAATATGAAAATATATAATTCTTCAAATTCTTTAATATCTTTAACTTCTGAATATGATGGTAATTCCTATTTTTCTATTAAATTTAATAATAGAGATAGAAATTGAAATTTAGATTTTATAAATAAAAAATATAAAGAATATGGAAACTTAAGCAATAATTCAACTTACTTTTATAATAATAATGACAAAAATTCTAAAAGTTATTCACGTGTAAACGGACCTAATAAAGTTATTCTATTATTTAATATTTTCTCAAGTCTTTTACTAACTTTAATTTTTTCAATTTGCTTATTT